>JBNJFS010000023.1:0-3615 GCA_051747085.1 Bacteroidota bacterium | reverse complement strand
ATAATATTGTATAACTGTGTTTTTAAAACATACCCGGTACCGGTTGCACTATCATAATACCCGTCGGGAATTTGGGCAAAAAGGGCTTGAGAAAAGAATAATAAAAGCGACGTGAAAAAAAGTTTCCTGAGTAACATATATTTAAAAGATTTTTAGGATTCCTGAATTTTTAGGAAAAAAGGGTTCAATGTTACAAAAAATTACACAATTTGACCTTTAATTTTCGTTCTATTTTTTTACTTTCGTCAAATATTCGCAAATCAAATCATAGTACTTTTTATGAGAGCAGTTATCCAACGTGTCACCGAAGCCTCTGTATCCATTGAAAAGAAAACAAAGTCATCGATAAAAAGAGGGTTGTTCGTTTTGATTGGGATAGAAGAGGCTGACAACGATGAAGATATACAATGGCTAAGCCATAAAATTACCCAATTACGAATTTTTGACGATAAGGATGGGGTGATGAATTTATCGGTCAAAGATATTGATGGAGAGATTCTTGCTATCAGTCAGTTTACACTACATGCCAAAACAAAAAAAGGAAACCGACCCTCTTATCAGCATGCAGCAAAGCCGGAGGTTGCCATTCCCTTATATCATAAATTTATTGATCAACTGGGAGCCGATTTGGGAAAAGAGATAAAAACCGGCGAGTTTGGGGCATACATGCAAATAAGCTTTACAAACGACGGTCCGGTAACCATCATTATCGACACCAAAAACAAAGCATAAATCAATGGCTTCAACCAACCAGGCACTTCTTGAACGGGCAACATTACTGGTTGCCTCTTTTGCTTCTTTTGCGACTCCTTTTATCGGATCCGCAACCAATATTGCGCTACCCTCCATAGGAAAAGAATTTTCGGCTGATGCCGTGACCTTAAGCTGGGTAGCCACTTCGTTTTTATTGTCAGCCGCCGTTTTTTTAACTCCCTTTGGCCGGTTAGCGGATATTTACGGGCGGAAAAGAATATTAAACTACGGATTAATCATTTTTACCATTGCTTCCTTTTTTTGTGCTTTCGCTCCCGGAATTAACGCATTAATTTTCTGGAGAGTTATTCAGGGACTGGGTGGAGCGATGATTTTTGGTACCGCCATGGCAATCATCACCTCCGTTTTTCCCAAAGAAAAACGCGGAAAAGCTCTTGGGATAGCTGTCGCATCGGTATATACCGGCTTAACCTTAGGTCCCTTTATTGGTGGATATTTAACCAAATTATGGGGCTGGCAGGGTATCTTTTTATTTACCGTTCCACTGGGAATTGTTGCTGTTACCCTGAGTTTCATCTACCTGAAACAGGAATGGGCCGATGCCAGAGGGGAGCAATTCGACTGGAAAGGCTCGATCATTTATGGTTTTGCCATCGTTTCGCTGATGTATGGCTTTGGAGAATTACCCGGGTTATACGGAATTATCTTTACCGTTACCGGTTTTGCGGGTATCACTTTTTTCATAATGTATGAGAAAAAACAAACATTTCCGGTGCTTAACATTCATTTATTCATAAAAAATAAAATCTTTGCTTTTTCAAATTATGCTGCTTTAATAAATTATAGTGCCACCTTTGCCATCGGCTTCTTGCTTAGCTTATACTTACAATACATCAAAGGGTTAAATCCTCAGCAAGCGGGTCAGATTCTTGTTATTCAGCCTTTGTTGATGGCTGTTTTTTCGCCTTTTACCGGTAAATTATCCGATAAGCTTGACCCAGGAAAGATAGCCTCTGCCGGTATGGCTTTAATTTCGGCGGGATTATTTATTATCGCCTTTATTGGTGTTAACACAAGCATTTTTTTCATCAGTGCCATATTGGTCCTGTTTGGAATAGGATACGCCCTCTTTTCTTCTCCCAACACCAATGCCATTATGGGCTCGGTGGAAAAAAAATATTATGGGATTGCTTCAGGTACTTTAGGAACAATGCGCCTGGTAGGACAAATGTCCAGCATGGGAATTGCCATGATGATTTTTTCCGTTTTCATTGGAAAAGTGGAAATTAGTCCATCAAACCATGACGCCTTTATTACCTCTATCCGGATAGCCTTTTGGGTATTTGGAGCCCTTTGCTTTATCGGGATATTCTTTTCCCTGGCGCGGGGAAAATCAAAATAAGTATTCAGTCAATCTGATTATTAACAAAATACACGTATACAAAAAATGTCAAAGAAAGTAAGAAACAATAAATTTATTGGTGCATTTGTCAATGAAATGTACGCCATTTTACTGGGTATTGGATTAGGAAATGTTTTATTTGTTCAGCAAATAGATTTAAACAACAGGTTTGAATTATTAATGGGTCTTTTTGTTACCGGAATTGTTTTATTATACTGGTGGGACTGGACCGAATTCTTAGGTGACAACGTGGTTTCGTCCAAAGCAGAATTTATCATTGATTTTCTCATCCTTATTAACTTAGAAGTTCTCTTTCTTTTTTATAATAAACCTGAAAATATCGCCTTAATCTTTATTTTTTTAGCACTCCTTGATTTTGCCTGGGTTATCAATTATATTATCCAAAACAAAGGAAACTATATTGCGAAAAACAAAACCTGGATTTCAGAAAAAATTGTTGCCCTTGTGTTGTTTACTACGCTGTATTTCCTATTAAAACACACCTTTTCAGACATTAAGTTGATATATAAAGGATTAGCTGTAATTCTTACCTTTATCCTTGTGCGAAAAATAAGCTTTAAGCAGTTAAAAAATGCCCCCCGGTATAGCTTGGAAATCGCAAAGCCAGAAGACTATGAAGTAATTGCCGAAATAAACAACAGCTATTTTGATCCGGAAAAGAATAAAGCCTTTATGATTACAGAAATGACTGAAGATATTATTCTTGAACGTATTCATAAAAATTACAGATATTATGTGCTGAGAAAATTTGGAAATGAAGAAATTCTTGGTTTTGTTGAACTATCAAATACTGTAGGTGAAGATATATTAAATCAGGTGAAATGGAAAAATGAAAAATTTAAAAAGCAAATTCTGGATAATAATGACACCCTGCTGTACATTGAAAAAATTGCAGTAGATAAGTCGTATAAAAAACAAGGCGTTGGAGAGGCCCTGTACAAAAATCTATTTGCAAAATACAGCAACTGTTCATTTTATGCTTTTGTCATGGACAAACCCTATACCAACGAAATTTCAATGAATTTTCATGAAAAACTCGGATTCGAAGAAGCGGGTATTCTTAAATTAGATGAGTTTAAAGATTTTAAAGATTATGAAAGTAAAATATATTATAAAAATTAATCGGATATGACCCTTCATGAAGCACAAGAAAAAATAGATCAGTGGATAAAAACTTACGGGGTTCGTTACTTTAACGAATTAACCAATATGGTTTTATTAACCGAAGAAGTCGGTGAATTGGCCAGAGTGATCGCCAGAAAATACGGGGAGCAGTCGTTGAAAGAATCCGACAAAGAAAAAAACCTGGAAGAGGAAATGGCAGATGTTCTTTTTGTATTAATTTGCCTGGCAAATCAAACAGGTGTAAATTTGTCCGGTGCATTAATAAAAAATCTTGAAAAGAAAACCAAACGCGATGCAACCAGGCATCATGAAAATAAAAAACTAAAATAATAAAAGCTATGAAAGAATTATTT
>JBNJFS010000022.1:0-19989 GCA_051747085.1 Bacteroidota bacterium | reverse complement strand
GTTTTGTAATTTAACATTTAAGATTTTATATCCCTTTAATGTTGAGCCTTTTATAATAGCTCCGTGGGTTTGATCCACTTTAAAACTTTTAATTCTTCCGTAGTTTGAGATTTCGTATTTCTCACTGTCAGCTATTCCTTCAATGGTTAAATACTTCCATTTTTCCCCGATGATTTGCTGATGTACTTTATTTAACTCTGTCATTATTGAATATATTAAATGGCAAATTGTTCAATTAAATAGACGTTTAATTTTCAACAGGGTTTAAAGCGAGAAAGGAATTTGGCTTATTAATTCTAAAAAGGATAAAGGATTAAGGGATGATGTTATTTTTTTAGGTGTGCAGCCTTGACTAAAGAACCAAGTATATCGGGGTTTTGTTCCATGGCTGTTCCTGAAACGATAATATCAGCGCCCGCTGATACAATTCGTTGGATATCTTCAGGTGTTCTTATTCCTCCACCAACGATTAAAGGAATATTAATATTGTTTTTCACCTGTGAAATCATTTGGGTTGTTAATGAAATTTCAGCTCCACTTCCAGCTTCAAGGTAGATAAACCTGAGCCCCAGCATTTCTCCGGCCATAGCAGTTGATACTGCAATATCTGGCTTGTCAGAAGGGAGGGGGGTTGTATTGCTCATATATTCGACCGAAGTTGTTTTGCCTCCGTTAACAAGGATATATCCTGTAGGTAAGATTTCTAAATTGCTGTTTTTTAAATACGATGCAGCCACTACGTGGTTTCCGATGAGTAAATCAGGATTTCGTCCTGATATTAAGGATAGGAGTAAAATCCCGTCAGCTTTGGAGGAAAGCTGTAATAAACTTCCGGGGAAAAGAATAACAGGGATGGTCGTGTGCTTTTTGATAAGGTGAATAGAATTGTCTATAGCGTTGTTTAGTAAACTTCCACCAATAAGTATTAAATCAACAGATGTTTGGTTTGCCTTGTTTGTAATCTCTTTTAATGATTCTTCGCTATGGTGATCAGGGTCAATAAGTAAAGCAAAGAGTTTATTATTGTTTTTTATGTTATTATCGATCAGCTCTGCAATCATTTGTATTTAAATTTTCTTATAGCACCAAACAATAGAGTAATTTTTCAGGTTAAAATAGCTGAGTGTAAATTTTTCGTTCATATAGCTGTTGTTTACGTTCCCGGTTATTATTCCATTATCTTTTGGTTTAAAAGGTTCAATATTTAAGTTGGTTACAAAATTTATATCTACTTTATCACAGATTTTATATAATGCTTCTTTGGCGCACCAATGCAAATAAAGATGATATATTTCTTTTTCCTTATCAATGGCTTCGAGTTCTTCGGGGCGTAAAAATTTATCGGCAATACGTAAAATTTTGTCAGACATAAATTCCAGGTCGAGGCCTACTCTTTTTTTCTTACTTATAAGTATAGCCGTTAAGTTTTTTGAGTGGGATATGCTAATGTTATAAGAATTGTTTTTTAAGTAGGGTTTTCTTTCAGGTCCGTATACTATTTTTGAGTCGTGCCCGAGCATACTCTTTAAAAGTGTACGAACACTTAGCCACTCCAGTTTTCGTTGGTGGTTTTTAAATTGCTCTACCGTTTCAATGTCTGTTTCATCCAAATTCAGAAACGACCTTAGCGTATCGTAATCTTCAGTTATTTCCCAGATTCCCAATACAACATCATCATTAAAATGTTCCTTAATTATAAATCCCATTTTATCAGTTTCTTATTTCCACTCAAACGATTCAATTAAAACAATTATATCTTCTCTTACAAAATTAATTAGAGGAGCCAAAGAATCTTTATTGGGTTCGGTATTAAAATAAAGAGCCCCTCTTAAATAATGCTGGGTACTGTCGGTAATAAAAAATTGTATCGACGAGGCTGCATTGCCGGCTATTTCATAAACAGTTCCGTAAACATTTTGTTCGGGTTTTACAAAAACCCTTTCAGTTATAGCATCGGCTTTTAAGGTGTGTTTATAAGCTAAGTTTCGGGTATCTTCAAGTATTTGACCGATATTGTTGTTTACATCTTTGTAACTAATATGGATTTTGCCGCCTAAATCAGTATAGTTAATATTTATCCAGCAATTTTCACTTAATCGGCTCGAATCCTTTTCAATCGTTGTGTAATCAGGATACAAAAAAGTGTATGGACAATCCGTTTTGTGTTGAATATAATTTTTTTCGGGTAAATCAATCCGGATGTATCCTTTTGGTTTAGGTGTATGATTTCTCTTGCACCCACTTGAGATGATTGAAACACCAAAAAACAATATTCCAATGATGAATAAAAAATATTTTTTATGCATGGTTGGATTTTATTGGTTGATAGTAACTTTTACTTGTTTTATACGTCGTTTATCAACAGATTCGATGGTAAAAGTAAGGTTTTTATATTTGATTACTTTGTTTTTTTGAGGGATTTCGCCTGTAATTTCAAGGATAATACCAGCAATCGTGTCTGCATCGCCTTTTACATCATCAAAAAAATCATCTTCGAAATCAACAATTTTGAAAAAGTCGTTAAGCAGTGTTTTGCCTTCAAAAAGATAAGTATTTTCATTGATTTGTGAATAGATAACTTCGTCTTCATCAGACTCATCAGTAATTTCGCCAACAATTTCTTCTAATATGTCTTCGAGGGTAACAATTCCGTTGGTACCTCCATACTCATCAATAACAATAGCCATATGTATTTTGTTGGTTTGAAATTCTTTGAGTAAGTCATTAATTTTTTTGTTTTCAGGTACAAAATAGGGAGGCCTGATGAGTGATTGCCATTTAAAATTTTCCGTTTCACTAATATGTGGCAATAAATCTTTTATATATAAAACACCTTTCACATTATCGAAAGTATCTTCGTAAACAGGAATTCTGGAATGTCCTGAATCGATAATAATGGATAATAATTCTTTAAAATTGGTATCTATCTCAATAGCAACCACATCAACTCTTGATTTCATTATCTCTTTCGCATCAATATTCCCGAATTTTACAATGCCTTTTAGGATATTTTCATCTTCGGTTATTTGATGAGTCGTAAGATTTAATGCCTGGGATAAGTCGTCGATAGTAATGTTTTGTTTAATCTTTGCCAGTTTTTTTGCAATAGCCGATGTGGTATTAATCATAAACATACTTACCGGATGAAAAAGTTTATCGAGGATAGTAATTGGCAATGCTGCAATCCGGACAAATTTCTTTGCGCTTTTTTTTGCGTAATATTTAGGGAATGTTTCTCCAAACAATAATAATATAAATGCAATAATGGCAATTTGAATCACAAAACCAAGAGCAGGTAATTCTTTAAAAATAAAGATAGCGTTAAGGATAATGCCCATTAAAATAATAAAGCAAACATTCATAAATCCATTAGCAATAGTAATCGTAGCCAATAATTTTTTAGGATTTTTTAAGTGTTTTATTATTAGCCGGCTACGAAGATCTTTGCTTTTATTAATTTCTTTAATCTGGTTTGCCCGTAAACTAAAGAAAGCAGTTTCAGCCCCGGACATCAGGGCTGAAAGTATAATTAATAGTATTGCCAGTAAAATGTTTATCCCTGTATTTAAATCTATCGATTGTAAAATTATTTTAGTGTTAACAATTAACACCATCAGGAATGGTTCTGTAGTTTCCAAGGTTTTATTTTTATTTTTTTATTGATTTAAAATGGCAAATCATCTCCTTCCTGAGGAGCCGTTTCAATATCGGTTTCAGGCTGTTTTTCTTCAGGTGAAGAATCATTGGTATTACTTTGTTTTGTACCTAGCATTTGCATATTATCAACCACAATCTCGGTAATATATTTTTTGTTACCGTCTTTATCGTCATACGACCGGGTTCTTATTTTACCCTCCAGATATAGAGGATCTCCTTTTTTGACATACTTCTCAACAACTTCTGCCAGTCCTCGCCAAATAACAATATTATGCCATTCAGTGTTGGTTACTTTTTCATTCTCTTTGTTTCGGTAAGTTTCACTTGTTGCAAGAGGAAAACTTGCAACGGTAACCCCGCTGTCGAGATGTCTTACATCCGGGTCCTTACCAACATTTCCAATTAAGATAACTTTATTTACTCCCATAATAAATTTTGTTTTTAGGTTATACAAATGTAAAATTACAAAATTTAAAATTAATGCCAAGCGTTGAAAATTTAATTATTTATTTCATCCAGATAGTTCTCAATTATTTTAGGAATACTATATTTCTCGATGTTTTCGGAATTAATTTCCAGATAATTTTTTATTAGGTACGAGTTAGGATGATTGATTTTTATATGATAGAACCGGGTCAGTAGCTTTTGATGTGTTAAATGATGAATTTTTTCTTCCGAGATGTTTTGTAAGTTAATTTTTGTTCCTTTAAACACCTTCTTCCATAATGTTTGGCTTGTTAAATTTTCAAAGGAGGCGGGTTGTTTTGTTTCTATCAAAGGTAGCTGGTAAAGCAACTTCCAGATGTCATTCTTTTTTCGTTGTTCGATAAAAATTTTGTTTTCATATTGAATATATAGAAAATTGATATAGCGTAAACGCTGATTTGTTTTTGTTTTCTTTACAGGGAGTTCTGTTACCAGCTTATTTTGAAAAGCAAAACAATGATTTTGCAGCACACATTGATGGCAGTCAGGATTTTTAGGTATACATTGTAATGCTCCAAACTCCATTAATGCCTGGTTAAAAATGCCGGGGGGTTGATTTTTAATTAACTCATAAGCCTTTTGTTTGAAAATTTTCTTGCCCTTTGCTTTTTGAGGTGATTCTGTAATTCCAAATAATCTTGATAAAACACGATATACATTCCCATCCAGTGCCGGTTCAGGAATATTGAATGCTATAGAAGCAATGGCTGCTGCAGTGTATTCTCCAACCCCTTTTAATTTGAGTAAATCCTGCAAACGGGCAGGGAATTTTCCATCAAAGTTGTTTATTATTTGATAGGCAGCGTAATGCATATTTCTTGCCCGGGAATAATAACCAAGCCCCTGCCAAATTTTTAGTACTTCTTCAACAGGAGCATTTGCCAGGGCATATATATCCGGAAAATGGTTAATAAATTTATAATAATAATTAATCCCCTGGTTTACTCGGGTTTGTTGTAAAATAATTTCTGAGATCCAAATAGGATATGGATTATTTGTTTCTCTCCAGGGAAGAGCTCTTTTGTTTTGTTCATACCATGTTAGCAAGGTTTTGCTTATCTTTAGCATTGTAAATGAATAAAATAATTTTTACCAAATTGACAAATTTAAGCGTTTTGTATTTTATTAATCAAAAGAAATCATTTATATTTGCAGTTCAAAATAAGTAAATGTTCTAAAATATTGATAATTAAAGTTTTTTAAAAATGACAAAAGCAGATATCGTTAACGAAATTTCAAAGAACACAGGTATTGAGAAAATAACTGTACAAAAAACAGTTGAAGCTTTCATGGAAACTGTAAAGGATTCTTTGGTAAATGATAAGAATGTATACCTACGAGGTTTTGGTAGCTTTATTGTAAAGAAACGTGCAGAAAAAACGGCCAGGAATATTTCTAAAAATACAACGATTATTATTCCTGAACACTTTATTCCTTCTTTCAAACCTTCCAAAAGATTTGTAAATAAGGTTAAAAATAATGTGAAACGTTAATTTAGTATTTAATTTAAATAATAACAGATTATGCCGAGCGGAAAGAAGAGAAAAAGACATAAGATGGCTACACATAAGCGAAAAAAGCGCTTAAGAAAAAATCGTCATAAGAAAAGAAAATAGGATAATTTACTATCCATAAAACTAAATTTGAACCTATTGAAGTATTTGCTTCTTTAGGTTTGAATTGTTTTATATAACAAATTTACTGACTTAATCTGGAGAAGGAACCGTGAGTACTGAACTGGTAATTGATGTTACACCCTCTGAGATTGCAACAGCCTTATTAGAAAACAAACAGCTTGTTGAGTTAAACAAAGAAAGAAGAAATTTGCAATTTGCTGTTGGCGATATTTATTTGGCCAAAGTAAAGCGTATAATGCCCGGACTCAATGCTGCTTTTGTTGATGTAGGATATGATAAAGATGCTTTTTTACATTATCTTGATTTAGGGCCGCAATTTCAAACCTTGCAAAAATTTGTGAAAAATTCGCTTGCCAAAAAAGGCAGAGCACCTTCTCTTCCTAAAATCAGGATTGAAAAAGATATTGATAAAAACGGAAAGATTTCCGATGTATTAAAAACAGGTCAATTGGTATTGGTACAAATTGCTAAAGAACCCATATCAACAAAGGGACCCAGGTTAAGCTCTGAAATTTCAATTGCAGGACGTAATCTAGTGCTCATTCCTTTTTCGGATAAAGTTTCCGTATCTCAAAAAATCACATCTCCCGACGAGAAAAAAAGACTTAAAAAACTTTTAGAAAGTATTAAGCCTAAAAATTACGGTGTTATTGTACGTACCGTTGCCGAGGGCAAAAAAGTTGCTCTTTTAGATGCCGAATTAAAAAGTTTGGTAAAAAAATGGGAGTTGGCTTTTGATAAATTATCTCCCGGGAATGTTCCTAAACTGGTGATTAGCGAGCTTAATCGTACATCAGCCATGTTAAGAGACGTTCTCAATGGTTCGTTTAATCATATTTATGTTAATGAAGATACCGTTTACAGGGAGCTTAAGGATTATATCAATACCATAGCACCCGAAAAAGAAAAGATTGTAAAACATTTCGACGGGAATTCTCCTATTTTTGATCAATATGGAGTTGATAAACAAATAAAGGCGTTATTTGGGAAAACTGTTTCCTTTAAAAATGGAGCCTATTTAATTATAGAGCATACTGAAGCACTTCACGTAATTGATGTTAACAGCGGAAACCGATCGAAACTAGGCGAAGACCAGGAATCAAATGCTCTTGAAGTTAATCTGGCTGCTGCTGATGAAATTGCACGTCAGCTACGGTTGCGCGATATGGGAGGAATTATTGTCGTTGATTTTATCGATATGCATAATGCTGAAAATAAGCAGAAAGTATTTGATAAAATGAAAGATGCTATGGCGGATGATCGGACAAAACACAATATCCTTCCCCTTAGTAAATTCGGATTAATGCAAATCACCCGGCAAAGAGTACGTCCCGAGCTGAATATTCAAACAATGGAAAAATGCCCTACATGTAAAGGGAGTGGAGAAATTTCTCCAAGCATTTTGTTTGTTGATGATATTGAAAATCATTTAAGTTTTTTAATTAACGAAGCCAATTATAAAAAACTTACCCTTAAAGTTCATCCCTATATTTATGGATATATTAAAAATGGATTAATATCCACACAGTTAAAATGGTTCTTTAAGTTCAAAAAACGAATCCGGGTTCAGGCCAACTCATCTTACCACTTCTTTGAATTTCATTTTTTTGATAAAAATGGTGAAATTATTAAAGATTAACCTTTAAACTTTTATCCACTAACATTGTTATTCTTTTTAACTTTTTATATGTAGGTATTCACATATCAAAAGTTCTATTAAATTTTATATTTTATTCTTAATGATTAAATTTGCGACGTTAAAAAAATTAAATCATCTTTTATGAAACGAATAGCTTTATTGATAAGTGTATTTTTTATTATTTCAACAACTGTTTTTGCTCAACTTGTTGATCCTGTAGAATGGAATTACAAAAGTAAAAATGTCAGTGGTGATACTACAGCATTAATTTTCGATGCAAAGATCGATATGAACTGGCATTTATATTCTCAATATTTTGACGAGGGAGGACCGGTTCGAACCACATTTTATTTTGATGAAAGTGATAAATTCGAAATCATAGGACAAGCCGCTGAAAGTCCTGAACCAGAGGAGGTGATGGATGAGATCTTTAATATGAAGGTAAAGTATTTTAGCAACGCTGCTACCTTTACACAGAAAATTAAAGTACTTTCCGAAAAAGATTTTACAATTACCGGTTCAATAGAATATCAGGTTTGTCAGGATGATAAATGTGTTTACTTTAATCCCGATTTTGCCATAAATGTTAAAGGAGAAAAATCTGGTGCTGAAGGAACCACGGGAAAATCTGATGATGCTTTATCTCCACAAGTCGATCTGGAAGAACAAAGCGAATCTGAAAATATTAGAAGTGAAGCCGCAACATCCGAAAGTAGTAGCTCAATGTGGGGGATTTTCTTTCTTGCATTTGTTTTGGGTTTGGCAGGAGTGCTTACACCATGTGTTTTTCCGATGATTCCTATGACCGTATCGTTTTTTATGCAGGGACAATCATCCAAATTTAATTCTATTGTTAAAGCATTGATTTTTGGAATCTCTATTGTTTTATTATATACCAGCGTAGGTTTAATTGTTTCGCTTACCAGTGCAGGTGCTGATTTTACAACAACGTTAAGTTCCCATTGGATCCCTAATACTATTTTCTTTACATTGTTTATAGCTTTTGCCGCTTCGTTTTTTGGGATGTTCGAAATTGTTTTACCTTCAGGACTGGCTAATAAAGCCGACCGACAGGTTGATAAAGGCGGATTCCTGGCTTCTTTTTTTATGGCATTTACTTTAGTCATTGTTTCATTTAGTTGTACAGGGCCTATTGTTGGTGCATTACTTGTAAAAGCTGCCGGCGGGGATATTATGGAACCCCTTATCGGAATGTTTGGTTTTGGTTTGGCTTTTGCCCTGCCATTTACTTTATTCGCCATCTTCCCAAGGATGTTGAAAGGATTACCTAAATCAGGCGGTTGGATGAATACCGTTAAAGTAGTGCTCGGGTTTATTATTTTAGCATTCTCGTTTAAATTTATAGCTAACATTGACCAGTCATACCATCTTAATATTATTAGCCGCGACGTATATCTGGCTATTTGGGTTGTACTGTTTATTTTACTGGGTTTTTATTTATTGGGAAAACTAAAATTTTCACACGATAGTGAGGTCCCCTTTGTTACTGTTCCCCGATTAGTATTGGCAATCATTTCATTTACTTTTGCTCTTTATTTATTGCCGGGTATGTTTGGTGCTGAATTAAACGCTGTTTCATCCTTATTGCCCCCCAAATCAGCTCAGCAATTTGATATTACTGAAAATAAAATGCCTGCAGGAGTGACTGTAAGCGATAATTCTGAAAGGGCAACATTGTGCGAAACACCCAGGTACAGTGATATTTTACACTTACCTCATGGATTACAAGGTTATTTTGATTATGAACAAGGGATGGAATGTGCAAGAAAATTAAATAAACCCGTACTGTTGGATTTTAAAGGCCATGCATGTTCTAACTGTAAAGAAATGGAAAATAAAGTATGGTCTGACCCGGAAGTATTAAAACGATTAAGAGACGATTATGTAATTATTGCATTGTATGTCGATGATAGAACAAAATTGCCCGAGGATGAGTGGGTTACTTCTGACTATGACGGAAAAGTGAAGAAAACAATCGGTAAAAAATATGCTGATTTTCAAATCTCAAAATACAATATCAACAGCCAACCCTATTATGTTTTGGTTGATCACGAAGGAAATAATTTAACCCAACCCAAAGGTTTTGACTTAAACGTAAACCGGTTTGTTGAATTTTTGGATGCCGGAAAGAAAGAATTTGAAAAAAGATCTGAGTAAGAAAACCGGGCATCATGTCCCGGTTTTTTTTAATGTAGGTTTTGAGAAGGCTCATTAACTATTGCGCTTTTTCGTTCAACAGCATAAACGGCAAAATAACCCAATGCTTCATTGGTAATATTACCGTAAAAATTTGCCGGAGGTCCGTTAAAAGGACCCCCATTCCAGTTTGTTTCAAGCTTCACTTTTAATATATAGTCATAGTATCCTTTGGTAATCGAGAGCATTTCTAAGGTGACTAAATCTTCCGGTTCCGCCTCTATATACTGAACGTCAACACCGTTAATATAACTCCCATTTATAAGTAAATCATCAGAAGAGGTAACTTCATGTAATGTGTCTGTAACCAGGGTGTCATTTTTATAGGCCAGCCATGCATAATGATTTACTTCATCTCCGGGTTCTTGTGCATAAATTAAAATAGCTAGATAATTAGTATCTGTTTTTGATCGTTTAAATTTCAAAGAATCAATAGGAGGGCATGTGTGCATATAATCTGATGCAGTATAATGTTCTCCATTGATATTAATATTTAAAGTATAGGTCTTTCCCGGAGTCCCTTTCATCTCTTCTGTTTCATAAACGCCCTGTCCAACCTCCGTTAAACTAAAAACTACGCTTCCGTCAGTAATCGATACTTGGGCACCGGTAACCGGTTCTGCAGGTTTGTTTGCGAAATAATCGGCACTTTTTGAGATTTTTACCTGGTGTGCTTTATATTCATTCGTTAAATATCCTTCAATAACTACTCTTTCATAAGTGCTGTCCAGTTCAATGTCAATTTTTTCTGTACAGGAGAAAAAGCTAATCGAAATAATAGATATCAATAAATAAGCTGTTCGTTTCATAGTATTCCGGGTTAGCATTAAAAATAAAAATTATAAGTTATAGAAGGCAATACTGGAAAAAGATATACCTTCTCGGCATTTGTAACATTGGGGTCTTTATCATCCTGAGAGAAAGTTATCATCCATGTATTTTTACGATTGTAAACATTGTAAATGGATAGATTTAATTCGCTTCGTAAACCACGGGTTTTATCTACTCCAAATTTATAAGTTACTGATAAGTCCAACCGGTGATAATCGGGAAGCCTGTATTTATTCCTGTCAGAATAGATGGGAACAATCATATTGCCATACTCATACCGGCCAACAGGGAAAGTAACAGGAGAACCTGTAGAATAAACCCAGTTAGCCGCAGCATTGAGTCTTTGAGAAAAATCGTAGCTTGCTATAATAGCTATATTATGAGGTTTGTCGTAACTTGCCGGATAAACTTTCCCCTGGTTTATTTCAGGAATTTTTCGTTCTGCTTTTGATAAAGTATAACTTATCCAACCTGTAAATTTCCCGGTTTGTTTACGGATTAAAAATTCTAATCCATACGACCAGGCATATCCTGTTCTGAATTCGCCTTCAATTTCAGGATTTAATAGGAGTTCAGCATGATCTCTAAAATCTATTTGATGGTCCATATTTTTATAGTAGGCTTCGATAGATGTTTCCAATGCATTTTCATAAAAATTTCTAAAATATCCCAAAGCAAACTGGTCGGCTATTTGTGGATTGATATTGGGACTGGAAGGCATCCAAATATCCAGGGGGGAGCCTGCTGTTGAATTGGATGCCAGGTGGATAAATTGTTTTGTTCTTGAGTAGCTTCCTTTTATTGATGATTGGTTATTTAAAGAATATTTAAAATTTAAACGTGGTTCGAGGCCCCAGAATGTATTATATATTTCTCCACTGCCATAAACCGTTGAGTCTGTTTTTTCATAATCTTCATCAAAATTATATACCGTTGATTTTCCCATGTTTTGAAAAACTGTTCCTCTCAATCCTATATTTACCGTAAGTTTTTCGTTGGGCTGCCATTTATTCGATAAATATCCGGCCCATTCTAAGGCGTTAGATTCGGGCATCTTAAGCTCGTTGTACATGGTTTGATTACCTACACCCTTAACTAAACCGGGATTAAAATGGTGCATTGTCCCAGCAACTCCATAGCGGATTGTATTTTGGGTATTTGGATAATAACTAAAGTCAGCTTTTAATTTTATATCTTCTAAATTTGAAGTCCACTTAAGACCCTGTTCTTCGGATGACTGCCCCAGCTCATAATCGTAATCGCTTAAAATAACCGAAAAGTTTGAAAATAATTTTTCAGAAAAAAGATGATTCCATCGTAATGTGAATGTTTTATTTCCCCAACTAAATCCGTATAAATCATCATAGTCGAAAACATCTCTACCCAGATACCAGGAAAGATAAATGCGGTTTTTTTCGTTTATTTTATAATTTCCTTTAAGGTTTAAATCATAAAAATAGAGTTGATTCTTTCGTACATTTTCATCGCTTGAAAACATCAGCAGTAAATCGGCATATGAACGACGCCCGGAGATTATGAATGCTCCTTTATCTTTTACAATAGGACCTTCTATGGTTAGCCGGCTTGAAACCGTGCCTATCCCACCGTTGGCGTGAAATTCCTTGTTGTTTCCATCTTTCATCCTTATATCAAGTAAAGAGGATAACCGCCCACCGTAAGCTGCCGGAATATCCCCTTTATAGAGTTTAACGTCTTTAATGGCATCATTGTTAAATACAGAGAAAAAACCCATCAGGTGGGAAGCATTATAAACCGTAGCCTCGTCAAGAAGAATAAGGTTTTGGTCAGCACTACCGCCTCGAACATTTAGTCCGGACGAACCTTCACTAGCCGATTGGACTCCGGGCATTAGCTGGATGGCCTTTATTACGTCGATTTCGCCCATAAAGGCAGGTATTTTCTTAATTTCTTTGGCCTGTATTTTCATGGTACTCATTTCGGCTTTGGCAACGTTGACATCTTTGCTTTCGGCAGTTATTACTACTTCGTCAAGCGTTTCCGTTTTTTCATTAAGTACTATATTTATTCTTTTATTTTGGTTAAGTGCTACATTTTTTATCTGTGTTTCATAACCTACATAGGAATAAATGATTTGATAATTATTTTCAGGGATTGTTAATGAGTAAAAACCATATATATTCGTAACAGTCCCAGTTTTGAGACTCTTTACATACACTGTCGCACCAATTAATTCTTCGCCTGATTTATCCGTTATATGTCCGCTGATGGTATATTCATTAGCAATAATATCAACAATAAATAATTGGATAAGTGTAAAACAAATAAAAATAGATTTCATTTTATTAGCTAATTAGAAATACAATAGCATAGATAAAAAAATTATAGCACAGGCTTAAAATTTAATTCTTATCTTTTGTAAAATCAAAAAAAGAAGGTTTTTATTGTTTTTTCTTCATTAATATTTGAACAAGGGTATATAAAATACTTAATAATGCAAAAAAACCAGCTATTCTTCCGATATAATCACCGCTACGCACGTAAAAGGTTAGTTCTTTGTTTGCTTTTAGAGTATTTTTTATTGCATCAGGTACCCACCATCCGGTTTGTTGTATTATTTCACCCCTTTGGTTTATAAAAGCAGAGATTCCGGTGTTGGCACTTCTGGCAATACTTCTTCTTGTTTCAATGGCCCTCATTTGTGCATAGTTCAAATGTTGTTTATATCCTGGTGTGTTTCCCCACCAGCCATCGTTGGTAATAATGAATATTAAGGTGGCGCCATTTTTAATATAGTCGGTTACAAATTCACCGTAAATGGATTCATAACATATTACCGGAGCAACTCGAGTTTCGTCGGTAGTATGTTTAAAAGTTCCCCTGTAATCTTGTGTCCCACGGCTTCCGCTTGTTCCTCCCAAATCGAGAATTACATTCTCCAGCATTTTAAACAATTTGGGATAAGGCATTTTTTCTACTCCAACGACTAGTTTTGATTTGTGATAAACAGGAATATAACCTGTCGTATCTATTTGAATTGCTGAATTAAATGCATCATAGTAAAATCCTCCCTGCTCGGTATAACGAACAGTCGGAGTTAGCTTTTCATCTGCTTTATATTTTTTAAACGCATCTATTCCAATAATAAAGTTAACGGAAGGCCACTTATTTACAAATTGTTGGATAGCCTGAATGCTGTAATTATCTTCCAGATTATTAATCCATATATTATTATCTAATGAAGTTTCGGGAGCAACTACATAATCCGTTTTTGAGTCGGTAATACGGTCGGCCAGATTTAAGATAATATTGAGTTGCTGGAAAGGAGATAATCCGCTGAATTTATCACTATAGGGGTCGATGTTAGGTTGAAGTAACGCAATTGAATATTCTTTTCCCTGCTCTTTGTAATTATTAAACAGGATTAATGATGTAATGATGGGCATTAGTATCAGTATCACTAATGCTGTTGACTTAATGATGAATGATTTATTGATTTTGTTAATGAAATAAGACCGGATTAAGTTAAACAACAAAATATTGGTCAGTAAAATCCAGAGCGTTCCACCTAAAGTCCCGGTATATTCGTACCATTGTATTAGTTTGATATCTTTTGCCAGACCATTCCCCAGGTTGAGCCATGGCCATGAAATCTCTGCGTTTAAATAGAGGTACTCAAATCCAATCCAGTAGACTATAAGCGCAAATTGCCCGAATTTTGCTCCCAATTTTCGCTTGGTTAAATGAAACATCCAAAAAACAGCAGACATTAAAAGGGTATTAACGATTACTGCCGCAACAGCACCAATTAGAGCTGCATTATGAATCCAGTAAGTCGTAAAAATATTCCATAGGCTGAAGGTAACTGCTGCATATCCAAAGAGCACAACCGATTTATTTTTTTTCCTGGATTGGTATAAATAATCTTCAACCAATAAAAGCGGAATGAGTGCAATTAAAATAATAATTCCTGAGAACTGTTGATACCATGGAAGTGTAAGTAAAATAGAACTTAAAAGAACCAGAATAAATCGATTTGTTTTTTTCATTCTATTGAGCTTTTTTTTGTGTTTGATGATGATATTGAGTGTTTAACTGTAAAGATTTATTTTGTTTTTCAGCAGCTTTATTTTTTTTATTTACAAGATATACACCAATTATAATTAATGCAATCCAGAAAAATTGTAAAATACTTAATATTTCCCCATCAAATAACCCCCACATAATAGCAAAAACGGGAATGATATAAGTTACCGATGATCCAAAAATTGCCGAAGTATGTTGTATTAATGTATTAAAAATAACCAATGCTAATACGGTTCCGACAATAGCCAGAATCGCAATAAATCCTAAATTGAGCAGATAATCATTGGAGGTTAATGTATTCGAAAAATCAGTAAAAAGAAGGTAGATTCCTGCCAAAGGACCAATAAACATAAATGCCAATGATGTTATTTCTAATCCGGTAAGCCCTTTGATCTTGTATCTTACCTGGTTTACATTAATCCCGTAACAAATGGTTGCAGCAACAACAAAAAGGCCATAATAATTAATATTATTTAGTATTATTACTCCGTTAGTTGATTGTAAAATTAAACCTAAAGCACCAATTAATCCCAGCACAATACCTACAGCATTAATTAATTTTGCAGTGCTTTTATAAAAAATTAATCCTATGATTAAGGTAAATAATGGAGTTAGTGAGTTTAGAATTCCTGCCATGGAACTGTCTACCTGTGTTTGAGCCTTGGTAAACAAAAAAGCAGGTGCGCCTGAGCCAATAAATCCTATAATAAGTAGTGACACAATATTTTCTTTACTTACTTTTTTCAGGTTTTTAATTCCAAAAGGAAGAAATGCGATAAATGATATAAATAAACGTAAGGCTGCTACCTGATCGTGTGAAAAAGAACGCAATCCTTTTTTCATTAATATAAAGCTACTGCCCCATATGAGCGACAAGAAAATAAGTGTAGCCCACTGCCAACCTTTATTTTCAAAATTAATTTTAAACATCTATATAAAAATTTAATGGGTAAAGATAAGATATAATTAACAATTCACTGGCTGGCTTGTTTTAACTTTTAGTAAAACCGTGTTTTTTCTTTAGAGATTCAACAGAAAAAATTAATTTTGCAATTAATTTAATTTAAAAGGAATATGCAGGATTATAATATATATATCGGTGGCGAATTTTGTCAAACCAATAAAAAACTTAAGGTTTTTAATCCTTATGATAATAACGTAGTAGCAGAAACATACCTTGCAGGAAAAGAAGACCTTGAAAAAGCTATTGAAAAAGCACAATCGGCAAAAACCATTATGAGGGATTTGCCTTCCCATAAAAAGTATACCATTTTAATGCAAATTGCTAACCGGCTTGAGGCAAACAGTAATGAGCTGGCTTTAATTTTAGCTCGCGAGGCTGGGAAGCCTTTTAGGTATGCCCTTGGAGAAATTAACCGTGCCATTCAGGTGTTTACGATAGCTGCCGAAGAGTCAAAGAGATTACCCAAAGAGTATATTTCGATTGACTGGACAGCTGCCGGAGAAAAAAAGGAAGGGTTGGTTAAGCATTTCCCTGTGGGATTAATTGCAGGAATAGCACCCTTTAACTTCCCGTTAAATCTTGCCGCACATAAAATTGCTCCTGCTATTGCATCAGGAAATGCAATAATAATAAAACCGGCACGTTCTACTCCGCTATCCGTTTTGGAACTTGCAAAAATTATCGATCAGACAGAACTTCCCAAAGGTGCATTTTCTGTTTTGCCGATGGATAGAGAAGCGGGAAACCAATTGGTAACCGATGAAAGATTTAATATGCTTTCATTTACCGGCTCACCCCATGTGGGATGGAAGATGAAAGCCAATGCAGGTAAAAAGAAGATAGCCCTCGAGTTGGGAGGAAATGCTGGTGTAATTGTTTCAGAACAAGCGGATATTAATTTAGCGGTAAAAAAATGCCTGGTGGGAGGCTATGCATATTCAGGTCAGGTTTGTATTCATGTACAACGGATAATGATACATGAGAAGGTTTTTGATACCTTTGTGGATAAATTTATTTCCCAAACGCAAAAACTTATATTTGGAGCTCCGGACGACGAGACTACCGATATCTCAGTGATGATTGATGAGGATAATGCCAGACGAGTTGAGGATTGGGTAAATGAGGCCGTGTCTGATGGAGCAAAAATATTATATGGAGGAAAACGAAAAGGTTCATTTTTTGAACCAACAATCATCACTAACACCAAACGAGAAATGAAGGTCTGTGCTTTAGAAGTTTTTGGTCCGGTAGTTACTGTCGAAAAATTTTCTGACTTTTCACAAGCCGTTGGTATGATTAATGATTCGGAATATGGTTTACAAGCAGGCGTTTTTACCAATAATATACCAGAAATGAACCAATCGTTTAATGAGATTGAAGCAGGGGGAGTTATTATTAACGATGTACCAACGTTCAGGGTTGACCATATGCCTTATGGAGGGATTAAAAATTCCGGTTTTGGAAGAGAAGGAGTGAAATATGCCATTCAGGAGATGATGGAACCGCGATTGTTGGTGAAAAATACTGATTATTAAATTTTAAGGGTGCAGGAGATATATTGTGGAAATTGAATTTTTAGTAAAAGGAATAATTGTTGGTTTTTTGGCATCAATTCCTTTAGGACCGGTTGGTGTTTTGTGTATCCAACGAACCATAAACAAAGGGCGTATTTCCGGCTTGTTTTCCGGAATGGGAGCTGCCACTGTTGATTCATTTTTTGCCCTTGTGGCAGCATTAGGATTAACATTTATTATTAATTTTATTGAAGAACAGCAGTTTTATATTCAGTTGTTTGGCGGAGGGGTGTTAATATTCCTTGGGGCACGTATATTTAATACAAACCCTATACAACAAATCAGGCGGCACCGGAGAAAGAAAAATAAGCTGGTTGAGGATTTTCTTTCGGTTCTTTTTTTAACCCTCTCAAACCCATTGGCTGTTTTTCTTTTTGTGGCAGCATTTGCCGGCATTGGTCTGGTAACAACAAAAGACAGCTCTTTTAAATCATCCTTAATCATAGCCGGTGTGTTTTTAGGAGCATTGCTTTGGTGGGCTTCACTCACTTTTTTTGTCGATTTGTTTCGAAAAAAATTCAGGCTAAAACAATTGTGGTGGATAAATAAGATAGCCGGAATATTAATTGTTGTTTTTGGAGTAGCAGCCATGCTTTCCGTGTTTTTTTAATCATTAAAATGATTCATAATGGATATAAAGAGTGCAACGTTTGTTTCCAGTTATACGGGCTATCAACAATGCCCGAGTACTAATATTCCCGAATATGCTTTTGTCGGACGCTCAAATGTTGGTAAATCATCATTAATCAACATGTTACTTGACCGTAAAAAATTGGCAAAAATATCGCAAACGCCTGGTAAAACCCAGTTAATAAATTTCTTTTTAGTAAATAACTCCTGGCATTTGGTCGATTTACCCGGTTATGGATTTGCGAAAGTTAAAAAATCTATACGTAAGGATTTTAACCGATTAATTAAAGATTATGCTGCTTTTCGTGAAAATCTGATATGTTTATTTGTTTTAATAGACTCAAGACATAAGCCACAAAATAATGATTTACAGTTTATGCAATGGCTGGGTGAGAATCAAATTCCTTTTGCCATCGTATTTACAAAAACAGATAAACTCAGTGAAACGGCCCTTCAAACAAATATTGATTTTTACCGCAACGAGATGCTGAAAGAATGGGAAGCTTTGCCTGACATATTCCTGACTTCGGCCGAGAATAAAAAAGGACGCGAAGAATTGCTCGGCTTTATTAATCAACTCAGTCAAATTTAATTTTTTTAAGGTGTCACTGAATAATTTTACCTTAAATTGGTGAAAAATAGAATGATATTTATAACTTTGCACATCCATAAAAATAGATATAAATTTTTTTTGAAAAGTACGATAAAATGAGTGTTCAACCTCCAATTAAGCTCTTTTCAGGGACCAAATCACGATTTATTGCTGAAAAAATTGCAAAAGAATACGGCATAGAGTTAGGGAATACAACCTTTACCGAATTCAGTGATGGTGAATTTCAAACTTCGTTTGAGGAAACGGTCAGAGGAGCATATGTTTTTATAATACAATCAACATTTCCTCCTTCCGATAACTTAATGGAGCTTCTTTTAATGATTGATGCAGCCAAAAGGGCATCAGCATACAAAGTAGTAGCGGTAATGCCGTATTATGGTTTTGCCCGTCAGGACAGAAAAGATAAACCAAGGGTCTCGATTGCAGCAAAATTGGTTGCGAATCTTCTTACAGCAGCTGGTGTTGACAGAATTATGACGCTTGATTTACATGCAGACCAGATTCAGGGATTTTTTGATGTTCCGGTAGATCACTTGTATGCATCATCTATTTTTGTCCCTTATATAAAAAATCTAAATCTGGATAACCTGGTTATGGCAGCTCCCGATATGGGAGGTACCAAACGTGCTAATGCATATTCTAAATTTCTAGAAACCCCTTTGGTTATTTGTCATAAGTCGCGGAAAAAAGCAAATGTAGTTGACGAACTTACTGTTATTGGTGATGTAGAAGGGAAAAATGTTATTATTCTGGATGATATGATTGATACGGCCGGAACGGTAACTAAAGCTGCAGATATGATGATTGAACGCGGTGCTAAAAGCGTCAGGGCTTTTGCAACTCATCCTGTTTTATCAGGACCGGCATACGAAAGAATCAATGATTCGAAAATTACTGAAGTGGTAGTTACAGATTCATTGCCCATTAAGCCTTTATCAGAAAAGATTAAAGTGCTTTCTGTTGCTGAAGTTTTTGCCGATATTATTAATAAAGTATATAATTATCAGTCTATAAGTTCGAATTTTATCGTTTAAAATTTTATATTTGCGGTTTTAAAATAAAAAGAATATAACACATAATAATTAATAATAAGATGAAAGCAATTGAAGTAAAAGGTAGTATACGAGAAAATGTAGGGAAAAAGACTTCTAAACAATTAAGAGATCAGGAACAGATACCTTGTGTAATGTATGGAATAGGGGACAATGTTCATTTTCACACACATAAAAATTCGTTTAAAGAACTTGTTTATACACCCAATGCATATCTTGTTAATATTGACCTTGACGGAAAAAAACACAAGGCGGTATTAAGGGATGTACAATTCCATCCGGTTACTGATAAGATTTTGCACGCCGATTTTTTTGCGATTGAGGATAAAACACCCGTATGGATGAAGATTCCTGTTCGTCTTGAAGGTTCTGCTGTAGGTGTTTTAAACGGCGGCCGTCTGGTACAAAAAATGAGAAAATTAAGAATTAAAGCATTACCAGAGAATTTAACCGATGAAATTGTTATTGATATTTCTCCGTTAGAGATTGGAGATTCAGTTAAGGTTAAAGATTTACCTTATAAACATGTTAATTTCCTTGAGCCCGACAGCGCCGTAGTTGTTTTAGTGAAGAGTGCACGTGGTGCTACATTACCTGAAGAAATTGAAGCATTAGAAGCTGAAG
>JBNJFS010000021.1:0-20327 GCA_051747085.1 Bacteroidota bacterium | reverse complement strand
TAAAACACCAACTACTTTTAACCAAACATGTCCAAATTTCAGGTATTTATTTACAGGATCAACATCGCTAAACACTTTTGCACTGATATTAGCACCAATTACACAAACCGGCAAACCCTTTTCAATTTGCGTATCGCTAAAAAAGTTTCCTTTTTCAAGGTTAATATTATAAACATCAAAGTAGTCGTTATCTACACCAATCACTTTAGCAGCAACTCTTTTCCCGCTTTGTACAACATATGAGTTAGCAACTATTTCAGGGGTTATTTTATTAACCGACGGAACAATATCTTTTATAGCATTCATGTCCTCCATGGTTAATCCCGGAGAAAACTTTTCTTTTTGTGTTTCGCCATTTTCACTGCTACTACTTTCTCCACTTCCCTCTTCTGTAAGATCAACAACGGGTGTTATTACAATATTATTAACCCCAACCATCTTAATCTGTTCCAGAATCTCCTGTTGAGCACCGTTTCCAATAGCTAACATACTGATAACGGCTGCTGTACCAAAGATTATCCCCAGTGCAGTTAACACAGATTTTAACTTATTATCCAACAGCGATTCAATGGCTATCTCTATATCATGAAAATATCTTCTAAACATTGCTCAACCAATTATTGTTTTCTTCTTTTACCGGCCATTGGCCTTTTAGGTTCATCCACAGGCCTTTTACTGCCATCTTGTTTTTCTCTTTTCACCCTTTCACGTTCTTGAAGAACAGGAATTAATTCTTCGCCGGCAAGCTTAAATTTATCCCTGTTTTCTGGTAGAGACAGATATACTTCATCTCCTTCTTTCAACCCTTGTTCAATAATAATAAAGTTTTCATTCGATGCCCCGGTTACAACAATTTGTTTTTTATGCGTTGTTGTATATACAAATGTTAAACTATCTTCGTTATGGAGGGCTTCTAAAGGAATAAAAGAAACATCCTCATAAACATCTGTAATAATCTGGTTGCTTGTAGTCATGGCAGGACGCATAATACTATCTGTTTGATCAACCTCGATAATCACCTCAAAAACTTTAGCATCCGTATTGGGTAATTGTTCTCCAATATTAGCTACATCAGTAACAACCCCGGTATATTTATTATCAGGAAATGCATCTACGCCTATTCGTACTTTTTGTCCTTTCTTTATTTTACTGATATCTATTTCGTTAACATAGGTTTTGGAAGCCATGGCTGAAAGATCCGGTAAAGTGGCTACGGTTAAGTCCCATGGACTAATCATTGATCCTACTTTTCTTTTTTGACCGCTCCATTCTTTTTTATAAATAACCATTCCGCCCTGGGGAGCAAAAATGGTAAATTTATTCAGGACGCTTTTTAACTCACTGACTTTTCTTTGTGCTTTTTCCAACTCAATGGTAGCTTCACGCATATTGGCTTTTGCCTGTTGTTCTTTTAACAGATAATTATCTTTTGCCTGCTCGTAAGCACGTTGCGATTTTTCAAGGTCAATCGTGGCCTGTCTAATGGTTGCCGGTGGTTCAAATTTACTTTGATCCAACACAATCTGTTTTTCTTCCAATGCAAACCTCAGGTTTACCAACTGATCCCTTAACTCCCGCAGTTGCATGGTTGTATCAAGCTTGGTTTTAAGGTATTGTGACTCGCCCGTTTCCAGTTCATCTTCAAAATCTTTTAACGTGGTACCTACTTCGGATCGATCAAGAGCACCTACATAATCGCCCGAATCCACTACAGTTCCCTCAGGGATCAAGTCCTGTATCTTAATATCCCTTATCCGTATACTTCTGCTGTTTCTCAATTCGGAGGGCCCCATAATATCAACCGAGCTGATAGCCTGCAATTCACCGGTTACCGTAACTAATATTTCAAACTCTCCTTTTTCAACATTAACGGTTAGTTGCTTTTGGATTTGTTCTTTGCCTGAACTGAAATAGATAATTGCTACAACAACCACCAGAGAGATAATAATTAAAATATAATGCTTTCGTTTCATTCGTTATAATGATTTGATGTTAGATAATTTTTTGTATTTCATTTTTCACGTCACTTGCCAGCTTACTTGCACTCTCAGCATCCTTGCTTTCGGCATAAATTCTTATGATAGGTTCGGTATTTGATTTTCGCAAATGTACCCAGCCGTGATCAAATTCTATTTTTACGCCATCAATCGTTAGAACTTTGTGGTGTGCATATTTATTTTTTACCGCTAATAAAACGTTATCCACATCCATCCCGGGAGTCAGTTGCATTTTATTCTTAATAATGGCATATTGCGGATAATGCTTTTTTAATGAGGAGCATGTTTCTCCTGATTTTGCCAGATATGTTAAAAACAAGGCAATACCAACCAGCGCATCCCGGCCATAATGGATGTCAGGATAAATAACGCCTCCATTTCCTTCACCGCCAATTACCGCGTTGTTCTCTTTCATGCTCTTTACCACATTTACCTCGCCTACCGCTGAAGCAAAATAGCTTGCTCCATAATTTTCGGTAATATCACGTAAAGCTCTGGATGACGAAAGGTTCGACACCGTATTTCCTTTTTTGTTTTGCAGAATATAATCAGCCACAGCAACCAGCGTATACTCTTCACCAAACATGGTTCCATCTTCGTTTATTATAGCCAAACGGTCCACATCCGGATCGACCACAAAACCCAGATGCGCTTCCCGGTCTTTAACAACCTTTGAAATTTGTGTTAAATGTTCAGGTAAAGGTTCCGGATTATGAGGGAAGTCACCTGTAGCATCACAATATAATTCAATCACTTCTTTAATTCCCAGTGCTTTTAGCAACTTAGGAATAGCTATCCCTCCTACCGAATTTACTGCATCGATAGCAACAACAAAACCTGCTTTTTTAATTGCTTGTATATCCACCAAAGGCAGATCAATAATTTTCTGAATATGAATATCCAGTAAATCGGTTCGTTCTGAATATTTTCCCAGATTATCGACTGCTGCATAGGTGAAATTTTCTTTTTCAGCCAAATCCAATATTACGTTTCCATCTTCTGCGGATAAAAACTCGCCTTTTTCGTTCAATAATTTTAATGCATTCCACTGTTTGGGGTTATGACTAGCGGTCAGGATAATTCCTCCCTGTGCATTTTCTTCGGTAACAGCGATTTCTGTGGTTGGAGTTGTGGCCATTCCAATGTTAACCACATCAATACCCAGTCCCATTAACGTACCAACAGTCAAATGATTAACCATTTCTCCTGATATCCTTGCATCACGTCCAACGACCACTTTACATTTAATTTCTTTATGGTTATTTTTTATCCACTGTCCGTAAGCTGAGACAAATTTCACGGTATCAAGCGGGCTTAACCCTTCACCGGAATTACCTCCTATTGTTCCCCGTATTCCTGATATTGATTTTATCAAGGTCATGTTAATTAGACTTATTTTTAGTTTTAGCGTTTAAAAAATCCATTAAAGATAGATCATTCGTTTTACTTAGAAGATATTTTAAAACATTTTAACCAAAAATTTTTAAACTAACAATATAAAATCAAAAATGAATATCTACGACAGATATTTATATTAACTTTGCAAAAGCATTAAACCACCTATCATTTAAATCATTAGAAAAGAGATATGGAAAACAGAAAGAAAAAAAATTCAAATAAATCCGGGAAAAGATTTAATAAACCCCCAAAATCTTCTAAAAAAGCGAACATGACCCCTAAGGTGAAAGACAGGAATTTCAATGATCCCATCAGGCTAAACCGGTATATTGCAAACTCGGGGATTTGTTCACGCCGTGAGGCCGACGAATTAATAAGTAAAGGGTTAATAACCGTTAACGGTGAACAAGTAAAAGAACTTGGGGTTAAAGTTTCACCAAAAGATATTGTTCGCTATAAAGGCGAGTTAATAAGCCGAGAGCAGAAAGTATACATTTTACTCAACAAACCAAAAGATGTGATTTCAACAGTTAGAGACAAACACGCCAGCAGAACCGTAATTGACCTGGTAAAAAATGCATGTCCCGAAAGGGTGTATCCCGTAGGCCGGCTGGATAAAAATACTACCGGTGTTTTACTTTTAACCAATGACGGAGAACTTACCAAAGAACTTACACACCCAAAATATAAAAAGAAAAAAATATACCACGTTGTACTGGATAAAGACGTTACCAAACAACATATGGTGCAAATTGTAGAGGGGTTACAAATTGAGGATGACTACATTGAAGCTGATGCCATAAGTTATGTTGAGGATGGTGATAAAACACAAATTGGCATTGAAATACACTCAGGACAAAACAGGATTGTACGTCGCATTTTTGAATCGTTAGGCTATAAGATAAAAAAACTTGACCGCGTTTATTTTGCCGGATTAACCAAAAAAAATCTTCCCAGAGGGAAATGGAGGTTCTTAACCCCGCTGGAGATTTCTAACTTAAAAAAGAAGTCTTTTCATTAATTGATGATGTTTCTTCTGATTCATCCCAACAAAACAGCATGAAGAAATAATAAGTTATAATGTATAAAAAGATTACTTTTTTTATCCTTAGCCTGTTTTTTATTCAATCTGTTTACGCACAGAATATACAAGGTAAGGTTGTCGATTACAAAACAAAGGAACCACTTCCATTTGTAAATGTTTTTATTGAAAACACACCATCAGACACCACAACCAACATTGATGGGATATTTACTATCAAATATCACCATCCGGGACAAAAATTATGTTTTAAATACCCGGGGTATCATCCCGATACAATGCTGATTCGACCTGACACACCACAAAAGATTATCGTTGAGCTACATCCTAAAATATATAATCTGGAGAGAGTTGATATCCTGCCGGGAAAAAATCCTGCCGAAAAGATCATCGAAAAAATAATTCAAAACAGGAAAATAAACAACCCTGAAAACTTACAATCGTTTGCATTTACATCGCATCATAAGATGCTCTTTACGATGAAAGAAAATAACAGGGCAATATCTGATTCAATGACTAAAGAATCAATGGATAAAGATACTGCCAATCATCATCTATTATTAATAGAAACAGTAAATAAAATAAAATTCTTATACCCCGACAACTATTCAGAAGAGATTGTAGCTTCGAAAATTTCAGGGTTCAGGGATCCTGTTTTTTCACTGATTGCATCACAGGTTCAGGCTTTTTCTTTTTATAATGATTATTTTGAAGTTTTAGATAAACATTACCTCAACCCCATCAGTAAAAACAGCACCCAAAATTATTTCTTCCTGCTGCAGGATACATTATACAACCGGCAAGGTGATAGCACCTATGTGATTTCATACCACCCAAAAAAAGGAAAAAACGTTGAGGGACTGAAAGGGTTTTTACACATAAACGCCAACAAATATGCTATTCAGTCGGTTATTGCACAGACCATAGAAGAGGAACAGGGGATGACGGTTAAAATCACACAAAACGAGGAACCCATTGAAAATGGTCATTGGTTTCCCAAAGAATTAATGACAACAATCACTTTCAATGATAGATTCGCTTCATTGGGAATGGACGGAGATGATATCGTTGTTCATGGGACTTCTTATATCAAAGACATCCGGATTAACCCGCATTTTAATAAAGAAGATTTTGGTCCGGTAAAAGGAAATGTTGCAAAAGATGCACCCCATCAACCGGAAAATTATTGGAGTACCGAAAGGGCTCAGCCACTGCAGGAAATCGATAAAGAAACCTACCGAATGGTCGACAGCTTAAGCAAGGCTTTTAACCTGGAACATAATATTTCCGTCCTGGAAACATTAATGAACGGGAATCTTCCGGTTAAATATTTCGACCTTCCGTTGAATAAGATTATGGATTACAACGGGCATGAAGGCTACCGGCTTGGTTTAGGGCTTATGACCAATGATAAAATATCACCACTCTTTTCCATTGGTGGTTATTTTGGTTATGGTTTTAAAGATAAAACCTGGAAATATGGAAGTGAATTAATATTAAACCTTCATCAACAAACCGAAAGCAAACTTCATTTTTTATATACTTACGACGTAAAAGAAAGAGGCGGTTACCGTTTTTTGGAACAACCCGATTTATCATCTTCGGCCTTTTTCCGAAAATTTATGATAGAAGAGATGGACCTGGAAGAAAAATATGAAGTTTCATTCAGCTTACTGAGCTTGAAATACCTTACAACAAACCTGTTTTTTAATCAATCGTTTATTACCCACATCAATAATTATTTAAGTGAAGATATTTCTGCAACAGCAACCAACGAATATGGGTTTAACGAGATAGGTGTACAATTCCGGTATGCTTATAACGAAAGATTTATGCAAACGCTAAAAACAAAATATTCGCTGGGTACCAGGTATCCAGTATGGAATATCAACATTATCAAGGGAACACGGTGGTTAAAAGGTGAATTTGATTATACAAAATACGAGGCCAGAATCAGCCAATCGATAAAAACCAATACCATCGGAAATAGCAACATAACCCTTGTCGGAGGATTTATTGAAGGAGATGTTCCCTTAACCAAACTTTACAACGGGCATGGGAGTTATCAGCCTTTAAGCCTGGAAACCGAAAACAGTTTTGGAACCATGCGAATGAACGAATTTTATGCCCACCGGTTTCTTTCAATCTTCTTAAAGCACAACGTTGGAAGTATCTTATGGAAAACTGAAAATTTTGCTCCCAAACTGGTCTTAATTAACAATTTTAGCATCGGAGATTTTTCCGGCAATACAAATCAATATGCTGTGCCTGTAAAATCCTTCGAAAAAGGATATTATGAATGTGGAATGCTCATTAACAACATCCTTTCACAATCGTTTTTAGGATACGGATTTGGTATATTCTACCGTTACGGCCCTTATGCTTTTGAAAAAACTGCAGACAACTTCTCGTATAAAATCAGTTTAACCATCGGTTTGTAAATCATGCTGCAGAACAAAAAGATTATCTATCCATATAGATAAAAATTCTCTTATCTTTGTACCTAAATTTAAGCTTACTTTTATGCCACACAAATCAGGATTTGTAAACATTATTGGAAATCCGAACGTAGGAAAATCAACCATTATGAACCAGATGGTTGGAGAAAAGTTATCGATTATTACGCCTAAAGCACAAACCACGCGTCATAGAATTTTAGGCATTGTAAACAGTGACGATTATCAAATTGTATACTCTGACACTCCCGGGATTTTAAAACCAAGCTATAAACTTCAGGAGAAAATGATGCGCTTTGTGGGCAGTGCTTTCGAAGATGCTGATATTTTTCTCTACGTTACCGATGTGGTTGAAAAAATGGATAAAAATCAGCAATATATTGATAAACTATTACAAACGAAAGTACCTATACTGCTATTAATTAATAAAATTGATTTATCGAACCAGGAAGAACTGGAAGTATTGGTTGAAAAATGGGAAAAAATCTTACCCCGGGCAGAAGTCATTCCGGTTTCAGCAACAAATAACTTTAACCTGGAACAGGTTTTTAGGCGTATTTTAGAATTGTTACCTGAAGGCCCGGCCTTTTATCCTAAAGATTCGCTGACCGATAAAACGGAACGGTTTTTTGTATCCGAAATTATTCGTGAAAAAATTCTATACAATTACCGCAAAGAAATCCCCTATTCGGTAGAAGTTGAAGTAGAAGAATTTAAAGAAACCGAAGAACTTTTACGTATTGCTGCAACCATAAATGTCATAAGACCTTCGCAAAAAGGGATCATCATTGGGCACAAAGGACAAGCGTTAAAAAAAACAGGAACCGAAGCACGGAAAGACATTGAGCAGTTTTTCGGCAAAAAAGTGTTTATCGAACTTTTTGTGAAAGTGAGCAAAGACTGGAGAGATAAAGAAAGTAATCTTAAAGATTTTGGTTACACCCTTTAAATGAACCTTAAAAATGCAAGAGCTTGAGGATAAAACATATAATTTCGCTGTAAAGGGCATTGGTTTTATAAAAAGTCTCAACAAAATAGAACCTGAGATAAATACCCATGAATTAAAACATTATACCGGTGGCGTTTCGCTTAAATTTATTGCGGCAATGGACTCCAAAGAAAATGATGATTTTGCCAACAATTTAAGAGAATGCCACAACAATACGATTAAAATTTTAGAGCAATTAAAAAAAATTGATCAAATTAATCACAAGGAATTACAAGATCAAAAAGAACAACTAAAAAGAGATGCAAGAGAGATTCTTGCCCTACTGGATAAGATTATAGAAAAGTTAATTTATTAATACCGAATAAAAAATGATTGTTGCAATTGTAGGAAGGCCTAATGTAGGCAAATCAACCTTATTTAACCGGTTAACCGAAACCAAACAAGCTATTGTTGATGAAACAAGCGGTGTTACCCGCGACAGATTATATGGCAAATCCGAATGGACGGGTAAAGAGTTTTCGGTAATCGATACCGGTGGATATGTGCGTAATTCTGACGATGTTTTTGAAGAAGAAATCAGGAAACAAGTAGATATTGCCATTGAAGAGGCCCATGTTATCATTTTTTTGGTTGATGTGACCAACGGAATTACCGATCTGGACGAGGCTATGGCCGAAATACTGAGAAAAACCAACAAAAAGGTATTCCTGGTGGTAAATAAAGTAGATAATAACCAACGAATTGTTGATTCGAATGAGTTCTATAAATTTGGACTGGGCGACCCTATTTGTGTGTCGGCAATTAACGGGAGCGGTACAGGCGAGCTGCTCGACCAGATAGTAACAGAAATAAAAAATGTAAATCCCGATGAAGATGACGAAGATGACCTCCCAAAATATGCAGTGGTAGGAAGGCCTAATGTGGGTAAATCGTCCCTAATCAATGCACTTATTGGCGAAGAAAGAAATATTGTTACTCCTATTTCAGGAACTACACGAGATTCAATCTATACTAAGTACAATAAATTTGATCACGATTTTTATATTGTAGATACTGCCGGATTACGAAAAAAAGGAAAGGTAAACGAAAATCTCGAATATTATTCCGTATTGCGCTCTATAAGAGCAATTGAAAGAGCCGATGTAAGCCTGCTTTTAATTGATGCAACCCACGGAATTGAATCGCAAGATTTAAACATCTTAAAACTCGTTCAAAAAAATAAGAAAGGACTGGTAATCTTAATCAACAAATGGGATTTAATTGAAAAGGAAAATAATACATCAAAAATATATAAAGAACAGATAAAACAAAAAATATCCCCTTTTACAGATGTACCTATTATCTTTACTTCGGTAGTAAACAAGCAAAGAATCCATAAAGTATTAGAAGAGGCAAAAACAGTTTATGAAAACCGAAAGAAAAAGATTTCCACAGCAAAACTTAATGAAATAATGCTCGAGGAAATTAAAAATTATCCTCCCCCATCGGTAAAAGGAAAATTTGTGAAGATTAAATACATTACCCAGCTAAACACTTTTTACCCTTCATTTGCTTTTTTCTGTAACCTGCCTCAATATGTAAAAGAGCCTTATAAACGTTTTTTAGAAAATAAACTCAGGCAACATTTTAATTTTACCGGAGCGCCTGTACAGGTTTATATGAGAAAAAAATAACAAAAAATGAGAGCTAAAATTTTATTTCTATTTTCATTATTATTTATGCTGTTATCATGCGACAAAGAAGAACAATATGCTGATACTCCGGAAATAAAATTCAAAAGTTTTACCCTGGCCGAAGAAACAGAAAACGGTTTTGAAAATATTATTGGCCGTTTAAAATTCTCTTTTGTTGATGGAGATGGTGATATTGGGTTAGATCCTAATGAGGAATCAGCAAATGACACGACCACAACAGAAGTTTATAATACCTTTATTTCCCGGTTTTACAAAGAAAACAATCAATTTGTACGAGATACAACAATATCCTACATTATACCTTACATGGAAGGTGGTGTTTATCGAGAATATTTAAAAGGAGAAATCGAAATCAAAATATATTTTACGGATATTGCCCACGATACCCTTACATTTGATTTTTATATTTACGATCGGGCTATGCACAAAAGCAACACTGAAAGCACCCCTGAAATAATTATTTCCGAATGGATTTAACAAATAATCCCTTCTTTTGTTATGATGATATCATTTGAAAAACCAAAAAGATGATTATTACCAAAGACAATAAAATGGCGGATGTAATTCACCTGAATTACAGCACACTTACGGTTCTAAACCGTTTTGAAATAGCACTGGGTTTTGGCGATAAAACCATTGAAGATATTTGCAAGCAACATCAGGTTGACCTGGATTTTTTTCTTGAAATAATCAACACATTTGTAAACGAAGATTATTTCCCTAAAAAACATCTTCAGTCATTTTCTATTACGCTAATTAATGATTATTTAAAGAAAACACACGATTATTACCATCAGGTTAAAGTGCCCGAAATAGAAAATTTAATGGAGCAAATGGTTAATAATTGTTATACCCAGAAAAGTAATCTTAACTTACTTAAAAAATTTTTTAACGATTATAAGCAGGAATTGATAAACCATACCCAACGTGAAGATGAAGTAGTTTTTCCCTACACACTGGCTATTGAAAAAGCGTTTCATTCGGACAAAATCGAAAAGAAAACCATAAAGCTTATGGAAGAATATTCAATAGATGTATTTGAGCGTGAGCATGATAATATTGAAGAAAAATTATTCGATTTAAAAAATATCATTATAAAATATTTACCTCAACCCAAGAATTTTGAGCTTTGTAACAAGTTGCTCAACGAGCTTTTTACCCTTGAGCAAGATTTAAATGACCATGCCAGAATTGAAGATAAAGTGCTGGTACCTAAGGTCCGGGAAATGGAAAGCGTGATCCGAAAAAGATTTTCAGAAAAATAAACCAATGGCTAATATATCTTTCATTATATGTGATACATCTTTCCTTGTAAGAAAAGGATTAGCTGCAGTGATCTCAAAAATACCATCTACAAAGGTTATTCACAGTATTGATACTGAAGAGGAAGCTCAGAATATTTTAAAAAAAACCGATGCCGATTTTGTTATTATTAATCCATCTATTTTTCAACACAACAAAATGGAGGACATATTAAAATATGTATGTAAAACCCGTACTATAGCATTATTAAATAACCCACCTCAAGGTACTGTTAATACCTCATTTGCAGAAATCATATATTACAATGATACCCAAAGCACTATTCTAAAAAAAATGAATCACTTAATAGACAAACAGCAGGCACCCTATAAAAAGAAGAAGAAACAAGAAGAAATCAGTACCCGTGAAGCAAGCATTGTAAAATATATTGCGTTGGGTTATACCAACAAAGAAATTGCAGATCAACTTTTTATAAGTAGTCACACCGTAGTAACTCACCGGAAAAATATAACCCGGAAACTGGGAATTAAAACCGTTCCGGGCTTAACCATTTATGCTATCATTAATAATATTATTGATATTGATGATACAGAACAAACTAAATCTTAACACCCATAAACAACACATCATCTACTTGTTGTAGCCTACCCCGCCACTCGTCAAAAGTTTTAGCAACATATTCTTGCTGTTCTTCTATAGGCTTGTCACATACATCGGCAAGCATATTTTTTACACGATCCATTTTAAACTTTTTTCCTCTTGGACCACCAAACTGATCGGGATATCCATCAGAGAACATATATACAATATCGCCTTTATTCAACTGAAAACCAATATTTTCAAATTGCTTTTCCGCTTTTGGATCTCCTCCAATTGATGCTTTGTTTCCCCGCACATATTGAAGTTCTTTATTTTTATATAAAACCACTGGACGCATGGCAGAAGAAAATCTCATGTAATGTGTATTCACATCAATTTCACAAACAATAATATCCATCCCATCATTGGCTCGTTCAGCTTCAACATTCTGGTTTAGTGTCCCCTGCAATTCAGTATCAAGTCTTTTCAGCACTTCGGATGGAGAATCTACATCCGAACGCAAACAAATATCTTTAATTAAAGTAGTTCCAATCATGGACATGAATGCACCGGGAACTCCATGTCCTGTAGAGTCGGCACAAACAATTAAAAATTTATCTTTATTTACTTTATCATACCAGTAAAAGTCGCCACTAACAATATCGCGAGGTTTGAAATAAACAAAGGCCCCTGAAAAATTATCGTTAATGGTTTTTATCGAAGGTAAAATACTTGATTGTATTCGCTGAGCATAGTTTATACTATCGGTAATATCACGATTTTTTACTTCAAGAATTTCTTTCTGCTTAACAACTTCTTTAGTTCTTGCATCCAGTTCTTTTTCTAGATATTCCTGCAACTGTTTATGTTTCTTTTCACGATATTTGAAGAAAAAATAAATCGCTCCAACAACAATAATAATTGCTAACGTAATAAACCACCAGGTTTTCCAGAAGGGAGGACGAATACTTATTTGAATTTCCAGTGGTTCTTCAATACAATAACCATCGGCGTTACATGCTCTTAACATAAAGGTATAATTCCCATCTTCAACCCGAGGATAGTAAGCCTCCTTGCTTGTTGTTGGCTTACTCCAGTCAAGATCATAACCATCCAGTTTATATTGATAGGTAACCCCCCCGGGATTACTATAACTTAATCCTACATAATTGATTCTTAATTTATGTATCTGATATGGTAAGTTAATCGGTTTGGAAAAATCTACCGGCTCATCAGAGAATAATATCTCGGATATTACCACTTTGGGAGGCAGTTTATTTTCTTTATCTTTTGAACTGTCATATCTTACCAAACCGTTAGTGGTACCGGTTAAAATGACACCATCATCTTGCTTTAGCACGGCATTATAATTGCAATCCCCGGAAATTCCTTTATCTTTATCCAATATACCAACTTCATCAGAATGAATATCAATACTACTCATCCCTAAACGATGACCTACCCATACTTTCCCTTTATCATCAGCAATTAAGCTGTAACAATAGTTTGATTTTAACCCGTTATCGGTAGAAAAATACTTAATCGAATCTTCAATAAACTTAAACACTCCATCGCCGTAAGTTGCTGCCCATATATGACCGTCACTATCCTGGGTAATAGCGGTGAATTCTAACTTTACATTTCCTGCAATCGTATATTGTAAAGAATCATTTAAGACAAAAATGCCATTACTCTTGGTTCCTATCCACGGATTATTATCATTATCAATAAAAATACATTTAATATTATTATGGGGTAAACCCTGGGTGGTATTATACAGTTTCCGGTTACCGGTTGTTATATCATAAACAAAAACGCCATTTTTTGTGCCCAGATATACCCGGTTGTCATGACCAACAATACAGTTTATATTATTTTCCAACGTATTTGAAGAATTATACACAAGGTTTACCTGATTTGTTGATGAATTCATTCTGTAAACCCCCGAATTTTCTGTTCCAATCCATAACCTGTTTTGCGGATCTAAAAATAAGCTGGTTATTTTATCTACAGGTAAACCATTCGACTGATCAATGGTTTCGGTTTGATTATTATGTTTATTGACTTTAACAATAACATTTTCTCCACCTAACCATAAATTTGATTCAGACTCTTCAATGGAAAATATATTCCCTTGCAAACCCTTTAAATCCTGATACAAGATAGTAAGCGCTTCGCTTATATAGTATGCTAAACCATTTCCGTATGTTGCAATCCAAATATTTCCCTCCCAGTCTTGATGAACCTGTTTAATAAAATTATTCGACAAACCATTTTTTGTTGAATAGTTAACCAAATCATTCGACTGTGCTTCACTATCCGGATTTAATTTAAAAATACCATTCCCAAAAGTGCTTATCCATAATTGTCCATCCTTATCACGGGTAACTGATTGTACATTTTCATAACCCAATCCATATTGTTCGCCGGTATTAACTAATTCGTATGATTCAAAAGATTGACCTTTACTTTTTAAAGCATAAAAACCGGCGTCTCCTGTACCTATCCAAAAAATATCGGTGGCTTCATCTTTATCAATTGTTTGAACAGATATATAAGATAACTCATCAACCGAATATACCTCTTCGAGATTATCTTCTGTTATTCTAAATAATTGCAAACCACTACTGGTTCCAATAAGCAGCTGGTTATTTTCTACGGTTTTCAGGGTATAAACTATCTTCCCCTGAAAAGCTTGCTTAAAGGTATCAATTTGAAAATTTTCATTTACGCTTATTAGTCCATTATTTTGAGAAGCGATCCAAATATCCCCGTTTTCAGACTCATCAATATCTGTTATTGAGCTGTTAAAAACATCCTCGGTTTCCAAACGATTAAAATTTGTTCCATCATAATAGGTTATCTCTCCAGAATTGTGACCAAACCACAAAAGACCGTTATTGCCCAGAAAACTTGATGTTACAAATCCGCTTGTAAGTGTATCATCAGCTCTACTCATGGTAAAATCAAAACCATCATATCGACAAAGTCCTTCGCCTGTACCTATCCATAAAAAACCATTTTTATCTTCGCTTATGCTATAAACAAAGGGATGGCTTAATCCTTCTTCGATATTATATTCTTTAAACTGGTAAATTTGTCCAAAAACCGATTGACAAATAAATACCAGAAAGAAAACTATCGCTGAATATTTTAATTTTGAATGAGTCATATATAAAACAGATTAATCATTTTTCTTTTTTACCCCAATGGAGTATTTATATTTAGGTACACCACCAATAGGTATGGTGTAAAATGGTAAAAGTTCTCCATATTGGTTCTTTACAGAAATTACCACATTGTTATTTTTTACCGGAGGATTTTTTCTTTTTATAAATTGAAAATCCAGAGAGGTACCAATTTCTTCATCTAAAATTTTAAATTGGTTTTGAGCCCACACGTCATCACCTGATACTTCACATAACAACCCTTGCCGGGCAACAGAAACGACACGAATCATCCCGTCGCTATCCCAGTCAAAATTTTTCTGTTCAACAGAAATTGTACGTTCATCAATATATGGATAGATATGTGAAACTTCGTTAGGGTCATTATGCATTCGGAAACTATATTCGTAGGCAAAGGCATTGGCTCCTTCAATTCGAATATTCTCGGTTGGGGAGGTACTAACAAAATAACGGTACATATTTCCGTCATCGCCTGCTACTCCTTCACAAATTATTTTAAAAATATATCCCCCATATTTTTTTACCAACTCTCCTTCGGTTGGATTAAACGGTCCAAAAGTGTACCAGTTATTATCGTACCGGGGATTTTCGCCAAACACCTTAGTGGCCAGCATATTCCCGCTTCTGTAATTACCTACAGGATCAATCCCCTGTGCATCCTCATCAGAATGTGCTCCGTCTCCTCCATAAACAGAATATGATATTCTGGTATCCCAATTTCCATTTATTTCATCAATCTCACCTCCCACATCAGGATCAAATACCCTGATAAAAATCGGACTGGTATGATCTTCAGGAATCACAAAAAAGAAAGTTTGTGAAAAATCATCATCACCCCATGATGTTTCTGCCTTTGGTCCAAACGTCATAAGATAAGGAATATTCTCATCTTCGGCTGGTACCGGCTGTGCGATTGAATAGAAACCTGCCAATAAAAAAAGTGATGCAATTATTATTTTTTTCATATAAAATCAATTTTATCCAATTTAAAACGCAATATAAGTATAATCTTAATAAGTTAATCGTTACGACGACGATCTTCTCCCTGTCCAATAACTACAATATTTTTATACACCCCTTGTTTTTCAGTATTACCCTGTCTATCGGCTTTACTAACAACACCTAACTGAACAATATAACTTCCGGGAGCGGTATAAATATGTGTCGCTTCGATACCTCTTGTTTTACGACCATCCCCAAAATCCCAGTAGTATCGGGCAATCTCAAAATCTTTAAGATTCGTTTGCCGCCCGTCGAATTTTATTTCTTCACCAACCCTTACCGTATCAGGAGCATTAATATAAACCTGTTCAATATTCTCGATGGTTAGCTGGTAAGTAGCCTGATTAAAATAAACATCTCCGGTAATTTCATCAATTACATTAAGTTCAATCGTATAATCCCCTTCACTTTCGAAGCAATGTTCTACTTCTTCCCCATTTATTTTGGTTCCATCGCTAAATTCCCATTGATATTCATAAGTTGTAGAATCAAGGCTTTGCGCTCCTTCTTCATAAAATACATAACAATGGTCGTTTTCCTGCATTTTGTTAATATTTTCAAACATTGGGTATAAGGGTGCAAATGAGTATATATCATCAGACATTCGTGATCTGTCGGAACTATATAGCCCACTCTTTTGGAAGGCATCAATTATTAAGCCAAAATCATTATACCTGGAGTTTATGGGAGGATCCATGCCGATAGGTTTGTGCCATTCACCGTTTATTTTTTCCGAATAAAAAATATCTAGACGCCCCTGGCCTTCATGTCCATCAGAAGAAAAATACAACCTGCCCGAACTATGGATATAAGGGAAAAATTCATTTTCTTCAGAATTAATCTCAGGGCCAAGATTCTCGGGCTCAGACCATTGTTCACCTTTAAGTTCACAAACATATATATCTGTTCCGCCATAGCCTCCTTCCATGTCAGAAACAAAGTATAAATACTGTCCATCTTCGCTTAGTGCAGGGTGAGCAACATTATAATCAGGATTGTTATATTTAAAAGGTGTTGGTTCACTCCATCCTCCACGATAACGGCTAAATTTCGAAAAATAAATTCCCAGATTATTGTTTCGATCAATGGAGTTTCCTATTTTCTTGTCATTCTTTATATTCCGGGTAAAATATATTTCCGAACCGGTGCTGTTAAACGTAGCAGGCCCGACATTAAAATTGCTTTTGAATCCCTTATCAAAGAGTTCGGGTTTTCCCCATTCTTCTCTCCCCTCCTCTACGCGGTATAGGTCATACAATGGAAGGTCTTCGCGTTCGTCGAGAAAGGTAAGAAAAATTGAATTCTTACGATTAGAGCAAAACACTACTTCTCCCCGATAATAAACCGGTGCAAATTCATTAAATTTATCGGTATTGAAAGGCAATAAGCTAATAGAGTAATCCTGAGCTTTTGAGGGTATAGAAAAGCCCAAAAGCAAAATAAAGTATAGTATGTTTTTTAATGTTCTCATTTTAAAAATATCTCGGGCTTTCTGCTCTAATTCTATATTTAAAATCATATCGTAAAATCAGCTCCAAAGAACCTTTGGTCCTTCCGGCCAGTTCACCTAATGACAAATCATAGGCACTCCCCAGGCGAATTTGCTCATTTACCTGGTATTCTGCCGTAATTACAAATTCGTTGTTATGCCTGTATGAACCGCCAAACCAAATGGCATCAGCAAATATAAAACTACCCCCGGCATCTATCTGAAACGTATTATTTAAACGATAACGTAACAGAAAGGATGGTTTAAATTTAAATCTATCTGAAATACCAATAAGTACTCCTGCAGAAACCAGAAAATCATAATTCTCCGGGTCAGATTGCATCACTTTACCGCTTCCACCGTACTTATAAGACAACAGCTTGGGTATGGATGCTCCGGCGAAAAAACGATCGTTATAATAATAAACGCCTACCCCAAAATTGGGAAGAATCTCTGATTCATTTTCCAAATACATGTCATTATTAACTCCCTCGGGATTGGCACTGATATCCGCAAAATTTCCCTGGTAAAAAGTAGCTCCGGCTTTTAATCCCAACGAAAGTTTTCCTGATCCAAGTTTAAACCGGAAAGCATAGTTTCCATAAATTTCGTAATAATCGGTAACACCTATTTTTTCATGAAAAAGAAAAAGGCCTGCTGCATTTTTTTCATCTTTAAAAGGAGCATGACTGCTTAAGGTTTGGGTAACAGGAGCTCCCTCAAACCCCATCCATTGATTCCGGTATAAAATAATACTACTAAAACATTCGCGGCTTCCGGTATATGCAGGGTTTATGGCTAATCCGTTTACTTCATACTGACTGTAAACGGGTTCATAGCGTTGACCTATGAGTAAATCGTCATTTGCTCCATTATCCTGAGAAAAAGAGAATAAGGAAGTAAGAATAAATCCCAACAAAAAATTTATATGTAAAACAAAATACTTCTTCATTAACGTCTTTTAATAACAATAAACCCTTTATGGGTATCCGTGATTCTATTGTTGTCCTGGTCATAATACACCACCGTTAAAATATAATAATAGGTGTCTTCAGGTAAATCGTATCCTTTTTCATTTTCCCCATCCCAGCCCGGATTATTGGAAAAGTTATTTCGGCTAAATACTTCTGTTCCCCACCGGTTAAAAATTACCAGTTTGTTTTCGTCAGCGAACTCAAGCCCTGGAAACCTCAGGTAATCATTCTCTTGATCATTATTAGGTGTAAATCCGGTTGGGGTAAATATGGGTTTTAGGGTAATATTTACCATATCTGTAATATCATCACATACCCCTTTCTCAATGGTCCATAAAACCCTTATTCCTGATTGGTTTTCATCGACCAGCTTTTCGATAAGTGTAACCGTGTCATGTTCATTTACAATATTTCCACCTCCCCTGTCAAAGCTCCAGGTTGAAGTTAATTCACGAACACTGTCAGGATTAGTATATGACCCTTTCAATTCATATTCGCGGGTAAAAAACAATGTGGTATCGGGCCCTGCATCCACATCATCAGGGCTTTGGTATAAAATTATATCAACGGTGGCAGAATCGGCACATTGCCAGTTGGTCTCTTTCCACTGATAGGTGTATTCTCCGGCTGTATCAACGGATATATTGGATATAGGTAACGCAGGGTCTTCAAAAGTTGTATTTCCTGTTCCTTCAAGCTGGCTCCATATCCCTTGGCCTAGAGTAGGCAAAGCATTCATCTGATAGGTTAAATCACAAACATCAGTCGAATCACCTGCATCAGATTCCGGCCAACCGAAGGCAACAATTTCCGTAAGCCCAGTTAAGTCGGTAGCTACACAACCATTTGCATCAGTAACATCATCAAGGGTATAGTTAAATACTTTACTTTCTTCTGATACCGTTGGATATACCGCATGGTTAGTTCCTGAAACATCAATATTATTGATAGTTGTTAAATCATAGCCATCAGTGAAAGTAAGGCTATAAGGCGCTTGTCCTGAGGTTATATTAAAATGGAGGGTAACCTCTTCGCCACTGCATATCGTGTCTTCAAAGTTATTAATTGTTGCAACAGGTAACGGATGAATATTTACGGCAATGGTATTGCTGGTATCTACACAACAATTATCTTTTCCGGAACGAACGATTCGTTTAAAAAAAGTTTGTTCTGTTAATTCAGGAGGTTGATAATCTTTGTTTGTGCCATTGTCCGTTATTTCTGACCAGACCGTTCCGTCGATACTTTTAATCCACTGATAACGATAGGTATTATCACCACCCCCGGGGACTTCTCCGGTTAATAATTCCGGTTCGGTTTCATAGCAAGTGTAGATGGTAGAATTATTCGTAATTAAATTATTATCAATGAGAGGCAATACATTAATTTTTACCGAGTCGCTAATATCCATACAATCATCAGACTCAACAATACGCCTGTAATAAGTGGTTTCAACCAGGTTTGGGGGAGCAAAATTTAACCGTGAAGAATCTTCAATCGTTTCCCAGCTTTGGCCTTCAAGTTTTTTCTGCCATGTTATTTTAATAGAATCCTGAATCATTAACCCCCCGGTTGGATTTTCGCCAATAATTTCTTCGGGCATTTGGCCAAAACATATTTCCTGATGTTCGGATAAATTATTATTTGCAATTTGAGGCAGTCCAATAATATGAACAATACGGCTGGTATCATAGCAGGCACCTGACTGAACCACCCGGCGGACAAATGTAGTATCCAATACTTCTCCGGGTAAACAAACGGTGTCGTTTAATTGATCTACAGCCGACCAGTTACCCATATCAAAGCTCGATTGCCATAAATAATTATAAATTCCGTCGCCTCCGATTTCAACGGTTGTTCCGGTGATTGTATCGGCTATATTTCCAATACAGGATACGGTATCATCAGGGTAAATGTAATTACCAACAATCCATTCGTGTACTACAATTCTGATGGGAGCACTAATATCAACAATACCTGCCGATTCAACAATACGTCGGTAATAAGTTGTATCATATAAAGGACCGGGTTGTAAATCTATTCGGGTTGAATCAATGGAATCCCAGCTGCTGCCATCTGTACTTTTTTCCCAGGAGTAAACATAATTTCCATCCCCTCCCCTTGGGTTGGAACCGGATATCAGGTTAGGAGTATCGCCCGAACATACGGCATGGCTTTCGCTGATAGAGTTAAAAAGGAATCCGGTAAGGGGGAGCTTTGTGATAATTCTATTAAAACCACCATTCCCATCAGTTGCTCCGTAGGATCCCATAGAAGGTTGATCGGTTACAGATCC
>JBNJFS010000020.1:0-20449 GCA_051747085.1 Bacteroidota bacterium | reverse complement strand
CCCGAGCCACACATCGGATCGATAAAATTACTTTGCAAATCCCATCCTGAAAGTAAAATCATACCTGCAGCTAAAACTTCATTTAAAGGCGCTTTCGTAGCTTTTAGTCTATATCCCCTTTTATGTAATGATTCGCCCGAACTATCAAGCGACAGGGTGCATAAATTATTCGAAATGTGAATACTTATTTGTACATCGGGATTTTCAGTTTCAACATATGGCCTTTTCTTATATTTATCTCTAAATTGGTCTACAATCGCATCTTTTACTTTTAATGCAACATATTTAGAATGTGAAAAGTGTGGCGAATATACAACGCTGTCAACAGCAAATGTTTGATGTACATCAAATATTGTATCCCATGGTATAGATTGTACGGCATCATATAATTCGTTCTCATTATGTGCTTTAAAATCAGCTACCGGCTTTAATATTTTCAGCGCCGTTCGTAAATGAAAATTTGCGCTGTACATTAATGCTTTATCTCCAGAAAATTCGACAACCCTGTTTCCTGTCTTAACATCCGAAGCACCAATCCCAATTAACTCATCTTTTAAAACTTCCTCTAACCCATGGAAAGTTTTTGCTAACATTTTAAACTTTAGTTCCTCTTTCACGCAATAAATAGTTTATTAAGATATATGAAAAAAATTATTTACGATATCAATCGTATTTTGTCGCCTTTGCTCTCCCTTTCCTGTAACTATTCTATAAGGAAAATGATATTTTTCCAGTTCCGACTTATAGATTTCAAATAACTTTTCCCTCATCGCTCCTCCATTTTCTCTAACAGGGTCAGGTATCCAGGGAATATCTGTATTACAAAGCAGAAATAAATCGATAGTACTCTCTTTTATCTTTTGATCAATCCAATGGGGTACTTTTCGATAAACCACTTCGAACCATACTTTTGTTATAATTAAATAGGTATCATAAAACAACCAGTCATTGGTTTTTAAAATAAACTCCTTTTCCAGTTCTAATTGTTTTCTGGCTATATGCTCTACATCATTAGAATTATAGGGGCGGTTTAAATGTTCGATATAATCACGGGCATATTCCGGAACCCATACTGACTCAAAGTAAGAGGCCAGATATTTTGCCAGTTCAGTTTTTCCGGTTGATTCCGGACCTAGCAGAACCACTTTTTTCAACTTTTCTTTAGTTCTTTTTTCCATTCCATATAACCGGTTACAGCGAGTATAGTATAAACAGCAAAAAGAATTACCGTTGCATATAATCCTTTATAAATATACAAACCTAATGATACTGCATCAACAACTATCCAAATCAGCCAGTGTTCAATTATTTTTCGTGCCAGCATCCAGGTTGCTACAAAGCTTCCTGCTGTGGTAAATGCATCCCAGTAAGGAATTTCAGAATCAGTAAAATTCACCAGAATAAATGCAATGATTCCAAAAAGGATAACTGTAGCCAATATAAGATATATTGTAAGAGGGTATTTTACGTTAGAGATTTTTAGATCATCCGCTTTATTACTTTTTCCTCCAAACATCCAAAAATACCAACCATAAATACTAACTACCAGGTAATAAACCTGCAAGCCCATGTCGGCATAGAATTTAGTAACAAAAAATACGTAAATATATAAAGCAGAGGTAATTAAACCGACAGGCCAGCACCAAATATTTTGTTTAATAGATAAAACAATATATAATAAACCAAATATTGCACCAAATAACTCAATATAATTTCCGGAGATCCAAAATAATACCTCTTGCAGCATTAGATTAAATTATAATTTTAAAATGCTGCAAAGATATTAAAAAGTAGAAGTTTAAGGCAGCTTTAATAATTGTTTTTGGGAATTATTCCAATCTTTTATTATTTCTACTGCTTTATTAAATCCGTTATTGCGCGTATTTACAATTTGATAATATTCACTCATATCCCATAAATCGCGTGCGATTAATCCTTTAATGATTAAACTTAAATTTTCTTTAGACTTCTCATACTCCTCGTCGGAAATTTCAATTTTATTTTTTTCGCCATAGGCGCGTAGTTCTTTTAGGATTTTCTCCCCTACTTCAAATTCATTTTTAAATGATTCAAAATCAGTATAAGATGATTTTAATTTTTTCCGATTATTATCAATATATTCCAATACAAAAGAATTCAATACTCCCTGGCGTACCATCTTACTATAATAATCGGTTACTGAAGTGGTATCTAAAGACACGAAAATATCAGGCATAATCCCCCCACCACCATATACTACACGTTCTTTATTTAGAGTATAATATTTCAATGAATCGGGAAAATCAATACTGTCCTGAGTAACAAATTCACCATGTTCGTAACGAGTTAATAATTCTTTTGCATATTCCTCGGCCCCACTTTCATAAGGTTTTTGTATCAATCTGCCGGTTGGTGTATAGTAACGGGCTACAGTTAACCTAATCATCGAACCATCGGGTAAATAGATGGGTTTTTGAACCAATCCTTTACCAAACGAACGTCGACCAACAATTATTCCTTTATCCCAATCCTGAATGGCACCCGCAACAATTTCACTGGCAGAAGCGGAACCTTCATCAATTAAAACAACTACTTTGCCATCTTTAAAAATTCCATTATCTGTCGAAAAACTTTCCGTTTTAGGTACTTTCAGTCCTTTAGTATAAACAATTAATTTATCTTCTTCCAAAAACTGATCGGCAAGTTCTATTGCTTTATCAAGGTACCCTCCTCCGTTTCCTCGCAAATCAAGAATGATAGAGTTGGCTCCCTTCTCTTTAAGCCCGTTTATTTTTTCCTTAAATTCATCAACGGTAGTCATGGCAAACCGATTGATTTTGATATATGCAATCTCATCGTCTACCAGATATGCAGCATCAACACTATAAATAGGTATCTTATCACGAATAATGGTAAAATATAAAATTTCACGAACCCCTTTACGCTTAATACCAACCTTTACTTTGGTCCCTTTTTCACCAAGTAAACGGTCTCTGACACCTGTTGTAGATATTTTAACGCCGGCAACATTTTCGCCGTCAATTTCCACAATTCGATCGCCGGCACGAATACCTACTTTTTCCGACGGACCTCCTGAGATAGGTGATATAACATAAATAGTATCTTCCAATATATTGAATTGAATGCCGATTCCTTCAAAATTCCCTTCTAATGGTTCATTCATTTCTTTTACCTCGTCAGCAGGAATATATACCGAATGCGGATCAAGGTCCTTCAGTACATTAACAATTGCATTTTCAACTAACTCTTCGGTATCAACTGAGTCAACATACAGAGATGAAATATAACCTACAGCCCGGCTGAATTTAAAAACATCCTCAGGTAACCCCTGCGAAAATAGCTGAGCAGGTAAAACAAATAAAAACAGAGTAATATATATTAATTTCTTAAAATTTTTCATCATATTAAATTTTTAGATTCTGTTAATGTATAACAAATATTATACAAAAATTATTTTCTTGGTTTTAAGTTAAATGGAATCTTTATTACATCTGACAAATCTTCGCCATCCTCAAAAATCTGATCATCAACATCTTCATAATACCAATCGATAGTTATTTTTGCTTTTTTTAAATACAATTTTTTAAAATAATCAAGAATTTGAAGAATATATTTTGAAGAAGCGGAATTCATGTAATCAAGATCAAAAATCAAATTAAAAATGAAATCTTCTGTTTTATCTTCATTGTTTAACATTGTATTGACATACGTTTCAATTTTGTAAATAATTGATTCATAAAAAGCAACAACATCCTCCGGACGGGACGTTCCAATTAATTCAAATTTTTGATTTTTTATATCAAAATTAACTTTTGGAGTAAATTCGGTTGGGTTAATATAAAAATTTTCCATTGAATATGAAGTCTTTTTATTTCGTATTAATCAATATTTCGAGCGTGTAATATAAGAAATTATTGTCAATTTTTTGAAACGTATAATTAAATTTATTACGTACCACTTTTGCCATTCGTATAAGTCCAATACCGGGTGACTGCTTCTTACTGTAAAGTTCATTTTTTAATACTTCTTTATACCATTTACGCAACCCGGATAAATCAAGATGGTTTATTTTATCCAAACGCTGTTTTAACTCAGGTACATCTTCATGGTGAATTGGATTTGATGCTATTAAGCGATAAGATTTATTTTCTTTAAAGATTCTAAACTCAGGAAAGAAATCAGGATGATTAAATGATCTGATTTCACCTGAAGTATACTTATAGCTGTTTTCAAGCATCTCAACCATTACAATCTGAATTTTCTTAAAAGCAATAGTATTCAACACTCCAGATTGTTCTAAGAGAAACAACTCATTAACCAGGTTGTTCACCACCTGATAACTAAAAAAACCTTTGAAATATAATAGTTGATTATTACGGGTCATAGCTCATTAAATCTGTGCATAAAAATCATTTCACTCCCATTCTATGGTAGCAGGAGGTTTTGAGCTTATATCATATACCACACGGTTTATTCCCTTAACATTATTAATAATTTTATTGGAAATATCACTTAAAAAATCATAGGGTAAATGCGACCAATCTGCAGTCATTCCATCGGTAGAAGAAACAGCACGTAAGGCAACTGCATTTTCATATGTTCTTTCATCTCCCATAACGCCTACCGATTGAACAGGGAGTAAAATAGCACCTGCCTGCCATACTTTATCGTATAAACCGTATTTCTTAAGACCTTCGATATAAATATCATCAACTTCTTGCAAAATACGTACTTTCTCGTGTGTAATATCACCTAGAATACGAATGGACAATCCCGGGCCAGGAAATGGATGGCGGCTAATAAGTTCTTTCTTGATACCCAAAGATGCTCCTACCCGTCTTACTTCATCTTTAAAAAGTAATTTTAAAGGTTCCACTACTTTTAAATGCATCTTTTCGGGCAATCCACCCACATTATGATGAGATTTTATGGTAACCGAAGGACCGTTAACAGAAACCGATTCAATAACATCGGGATAAATTGTACCCTGAGCTAACCACTTAACATCTTTTATTTTATGCGCTTCCTGGTCGAAAATTTCAATAAAAACGCGACCGACAATTTTACGTTTTTTCTCGGGATCAGCGACCCCTTTTAACTGACTTAAAAACTGTTCTTTTGCATCAATCCCTACCACGTTTAATCCCATATCTTTGTATGATTCAATCACTTTTTCAAACTCATTTTTTCTTAGTAATCCATTATCAACAAATATACAGGTAAGATTCTTGCCAATGGCTTGATGCAAAAGAACCGCTGCAACCGAAGAATCAACACCACCCGATAACCCCAGCACGACCTTATCGTTACCCAGCTTTTCTCTAAGCTCTTTTATTGTATCATCGGCAAAAACCGAGGGAGTCCAATCCTGTTTACAACCACAAATATCCACTAAAAAATTTTGTAATAATTGTTTCCCTTGTGTTGTGTGATAAACTTCGGGATGAAATTGAATACCGTATGTTTCTTCATCCATAATTTTAAAACCTCCAAAACGAACATCGCTGGTACTTGTTATTACCTGAAAATCAGCTGGTAATTTGGTAATGGTATCTCCATGAGACATCCATACTTGTGTTTCGGATTCCAGCCCTTTCATTAGTCTGTTTTCATTATCGATATGACTTAATCGTGCACGACCATATTCCCTGTGCTTCGATGGCATTACTTCGCCCCCGTAATTTTGGGCTAAAAATTGAGCGCCATAACAAACGCCCAATAAGGGTAATCTGGCTTTAATTTTCGATAAATCGGGGATTGGTGCATTTTTATCCCGGACAGAAAATGGACTTCCGGATAAAATTACGCCCTTAAACGATGAATCGAGCGTTGGGATTTTACTAAAAGGATGAATTTCACAATAAACATTCAACTCCCGGACTCTTCGGGCAATTAACTGAGTATACTGAGAGCCAAAATCGAGGATTAAAATTTTTTCGTGCATTTTCTTAAATTTTCTGGCAGTGAATAAAATTTTTGCAAAGATAATATTAATGAATAAATTAATTTCCGAAAACAGGACTTATATAATAAATTGCTAAAGATATAACTTCAACCATCGTTTTTCAAGTTGTTCTCTCTAATTCAACCGCATACTTTTCTCCATCTTCGGCTGAAAATACGGGCGTAAATACCTTCCGTGCCTCTTCAATTAAAGGAGTAACATCTTTATACCGGGCCGAAAAATGACCGATGATTAATTGACCGGCATATGCCTTTTGAGCAATAGTAGCTGCTTGCTTTGCCGTTGAATGAAAAGTTTTTTTAGCCTGACTGCGCAATTGTTCAGTAAATGTTGCTTCATGAAAAAGCAAATCCACATTTTGTATTATCGGTATTATTTTTTCTGAATAGGCAGTATCGGTACAATAAGCATACGAACGCTGTTTATAGGGAGGCAAGGTTAATTGGGAATTTGGGATTTTCTCTCCATCAGCTAATTCCAGATCAGCTCCTTCTTTTATGCTTTGTATATCTCTAATCGGAATATCATATTGCTGAACAACATTCTTTCGCATATTTCGTAAATGCGGTTTTTCTTTAAATAAAAACCCACAGGTCGGAATTCGATGTTTTAAAGGAATCGTTTCTACCGTTATCTTTTTATCTTCATAAATAATCTCATTACTTTTTGGATTTAAATAATGATAAATAATTTTAAAAGGGAGTGTACGTTCGAAATATTCAATGTGTTGATTTAATATTTTCTCCAGTTCGCTGTGCGCATAAATATGTAAATCCGTTTGCCGGTTTAATAAACTAAATGTAGATACTAATCCAAATAATCCAAATAGATGATCGCCATGCAAATGACTGATAAAGATATGGTTTATTTTCCCAAACCTGATTTTATTTCTGCGAATCTGGAGTTGTGTTCCTTCACCACAATCGATTAAAAAAAACCGCTCATGCGCATTAAGCACATGAGCGGTAAGATTTCTTTTCGAAGTTGGAACTGCTGAACTGCTACCGAGTATGGTTAGTTCGAAAGTCACATTAACTTATTTATTATTGTTTCTTTCTTCTTCTTCAGCTTTCACAATATCAACCGCTTCTTCATTTGAATAAGCAATATTCAATACTGTATCCAACTGCGATATGGTTATTAATCTGTCCACAGCATCGTTTAATCCTGTAAGAACAAATGTACCATTAGCATTTTTACAAAGACGATTGGCAACAAGAATAGCACTTAAACCGGAAGAGTCACAATAGCGACAGTTACTCAAATCAAGTATAATGTTTTTTTCTCCTTTACCGGAGATTAAAACCAGTTCGGATTTCAAACTGGGAGCAACATTCGTATCCAGTTTTTCTTCCATAACCTGAATTAAAGTGTACTGTTCCAGTTTTTCAATCTTAAATTCCATAATTTAAACATTTAAATTAAATAAAAGTACTATTCAGCTGCTTTTTCTTCTTTACCGTCTTCTTTATCGTCTTTTTTATCGTCTTCTTTTTTAGAATCTTCAGCTTTTGTTTTGGTCTCAGCCTTTTTTTCTTTCTTCTCAGGCTCTTCTTCTTTGTCAGATTTTTTGGATTCTTTCTTAGTCTCCGTCTTTTTAGCTTTTTCTTTAGCGTCCATTTCCGCTTTCTTTTCAGCTATTTCCTTCTTTTGTTCTTGTTCCATTTCGCTCTTAAGCGACGCTAACTCAGAAATATCACCAAAAGTGGTTTTTTCCAGGTTTGATTTCACCTTTTTCACCGCTTTTTTATTCGCTGTTGATTTTTGTTTCTTTTCAGCTGCAGCTTCTTCTTTCTTTTCATCTTCGAATACCCGACTATGTGAAAGAATAATTTTTTTGGCAGATTTTGAGAATTCAATGACCTTGAAAGGTAGTTTCTCATCTGCTTTAGCAGCACTTCCATCTTCTTTTACCAGATGTTTAGGTGTTGCAAAACCTTCAACTCCGTATGGTAATGCTACTACAGCTCCTTTGTCAAATAAATCAACAATCGTTCCCTCATGGATTGAACCAACGGTAAATACGGATTCAAATACATCCCATGGATTTTCTTCCAACTGTTTATGACCAAGGCTTAACCTTCTGTTTTCCTTATCGATTTCCAGTACTACAACTTCAATCGTTTCTCCAATTGAAGTAAATTCTGCCGGGTGCTTAATTTTTTTAGTCCATGAAAGATCAGAGATATGGATTAAACCATCCACTCCTTCTTCAATTTCAACAAAAACACCAAAATTAGTAAAGTTACGAACTGTAGCTTTGTGTTTACTACCTACAGCATATTTCTCATCGATATTATTCCATGGGTCGGGCTTTAATTGTTTAATACCCAATGACATTTTTCTTTCTTCGCGGTCAAGGGTTAAAATCTGAGCCTCCACTTCATCACCCACTTGCAAGAACTCTTGTGCACTTCTTAAGTGTTGTGACCAGGACATTTCAGAAACATGAATTAATCCTTCAACACCCGGTTGAATTTCAACAAATGCACCATAATCGGCTAATACAACAACTTTTCCTTTTACGGTATCACCTACTTTTAAGTCTTTATCCAATGAATCCCATGGATGAGGAGTTAGTTGTTTTAAACCAAGGGCAATACGTTTTTTATCATCATCGAAATCAAGAATTACAACATTTAATTTCTGATCTAATTCAACAATTTCTTCGGGATGATTGACACGACCCCATGAAAGGTCTGTAATGTGAATTAATCCGTCTACACCGCCAAGGTCGATAAATACGCCGTAAGATGTAATATTTTTAACGGTTCCTTCAAGAACCTGTCCTTTTTCGAGCTTAGCAATAATTTCTTTTTTCTGTTGTTCTAACTCTTCTTCAATAAGCGCTTTATGAGAAACAACAACATTTTTAAATTCGTGATTAATTTTTACAACTTTAAACTCCATTGTTTTATCAACATAAACATCGTAATCACGAATCGGTTTAACATCAATTTGCGAACCGGGTAAGAAAGCTTCTATACCAAATACGTCAACGATCATACCTCCTTTGGTACGACACTTAATGTAACCCTGAATAATTTCATCTTTTTCAAGCGCTTCGTTTACTCTGTCCCAAGAACGTAATGCTCTTGCTTTTTTATGCGAAAGCACTAACTGACCATCTTTGTCTTCCTGGCTTTCTACATAAACTTCAACTTTATCGCCAACTTTTAAATCGGGATTGTAACGAAATTCGTTTAAACTAACTACGCCTTCTGATTTGTAACCAATATTGATTACAACTTCACGTTTTGTCATTGAAACAACAGTACCATCAATTACCTCATTTTCAGTAATGGTGGATAATGTTTGATCGTACATTTTTTCATACTCTTCACGATCTGAGTTATCGTACGATTTTCTTTCTTCTACAATATTATCCCAGTCAAATTCATCGGTGGGAGTAGCAAAATCCAAAACAGATTCTTCATCCTTTTTCTCAGGCTTCTCTGTTTGTTTTGTTTCTTCTTTTGCAGTTTCTTCAACCTGCGCATTTTCCTGCTGTTCTACATTCTCTTGTTGTTCTACAGCTTTGTTCTCTTCTTTTTCTACCATTTAAATTGTGTTAAATAATTTTAGTAAATTAGACATTATTTATAGTTTAACAGAGTGCAAAAGTATAATTTTTATTTAATTAATTAAAAATAAAGATACTAAAAAATAACGATACTCATCAAATATGCTAAAACATTAAAATTCTTCCACATAACAAACATATATAAATAATCTTTTTAATGATATTTATTATTGCTGCTCAATAACTAATATTCAATTAAACCCATCGTTACATCTTATATTATACAGTCCACAATATAATGAATATTTTTATATATTTTATGTATGCTAAATAATTAATTAATTCGTTGAAAAGTTTATTCAAAAAATAAAAATGACAACCTACAACCATAAATTGCATCAGCTTTTATTATATTTACATTTTAATTCGTTGGATTATATTTTTAAAACCAAAATATTTGATGATTAATAAATGAAAAAAATATTAGTTACCGGCGGTGCCGGTTTTATAGGGGCTCATTTATGTGAAAAATTATTAACCGATGGTAATGAAGTAATTTGTTTAGATAATTTCTTTACCGGATCCAAAGAAAATGTTATACATCTAATGGATAATCCCTTTTTCGAGTTGGTCCGGCACGATATTACCATGCCCTATTATATTGAAGTAGATGAAATTTACAATTTAGCCTGTCCTGCTTCGCCCATACATTACCAGTATAATGCCATAAAAACCATCAAAACATCGGTAATGGGTTCGATTAATATGCTGGGGCTGGCGAAACGAATAAAAGCCAAAATATTACAGGCCTCAACCAGTGAAGTTTATGGTGACCCTGAAATACATCCACAAACCGAAGATTACTGGGGAAACTGCAACCCTATTGGCCCCCGATCCTGTTATGATGAAGGCAAAAGATGTGCCGAATCACTTTTTATTAATTACCACCAGCAAAATAATGTACGTATTAAAATAGCAAGGATTTTTAATACCTATGGTCCCAAGATGAGCATGAATGACGGTCGTGTTGTTTCAAATTTTATGGTACAGGCCTTAAAAAACGAAAACATTACCATCTTTGGAGATGGAAAGCAAACCCGTAGTTTCCAGTTTGTCGACGATTTAATTGAGGCATTAATAAGGCTCATGAATACCGATGATAATATAAAAGGACCGGTTAATATTGGTAATCCTAAAGAATATACCATGCTCGAACTGGCACAAAAAATTATTGATTTAACCGGTTCAAAATCTAAAATCAGCTATCTCCCTCTTCCGGAGAATGATCCTGTTCAAAGGCAGCCGGATATTTCGCTTGCCAAAAAAATATTAAATAACTGGGAACCAACAACGGATCTAAATGACGGATTAATAAAAACCTTAGAATACTTTAAAAAAGAATTGAACTTATGAAAGGAATAATACTGGCTGGAGGGGCCGGAACACGGCTATATCCCATAACCAAAAGCATTTCAAAACAGATCATCCCTATATACGATAAACCGATGATTTATTACCCTCTTTCGGTTTTAATGCTGGCCGGAATTCGAGAAATTTTAATCATCTCCACTCCTAAAGACATCCAGTTATACAAAGATCTTTTAGGTGACGGAAGCCAAATAGGAATCAAGTTATCGTATGAAATTCAACCATCACCGGATGGATTAGCTCAGGCTTTTATTATTGGTGAGCAATTTATTGGCAAAGATAATGTGTGCCTGATTCTGGGAGATAATATCTTTTACGGTTATGGCTTTAGTAACATTCTTACACAAACAGCCAAATTAAAAGATGGAGCAATCGTTTTTGGATATTATGTAAACAACCCGCAACGCTATGGCGTAGCTGAATTCGATAATTCAGGAAAAGTACTTAGCCTTGAGGAAAAACCCGAAAAACCAAAATCAAATTATGCCGTCACCGGATTGTATTTCTACTCAAACGATGTAATACAAAAAGCCAAAAGTCTTAAACCAAGTAAACGTGGTGAACTGGAAATTACCGATCTAAACCGCATGTATTTACATGAAAACAGGTTAAAAGTTGAATTGCTGGGTCGTGGTTTTGCATGGCTTGATACAGGGACTCATGAGAGTCTTTTACAGGCTTCGAATTATATTGCAACCATTGAACAAAGACAGGGACTAAAAATTGCTTGTTTAGAAGAAATTGCTTATAAAACAGGATTCATTAATAAACAACAGTTGATTAAACTTAGCGAAGATTTAAAAAATAATCAATATGGTGAATACTTATTAAAAATAGCTAACGAATAATTAATATGGAAGGAAAAGATACAGATATTCAAGGATTAAAAATTATAAAACCTAAAGTTTTTGAAGACTCCAGAGGGTATTTTTTTGAAAGCTATAATAAGGAAACAATCAAAAACATCATCGGAGATGTTGAATTTGTACAGGATAATCAGTCATTATCTGAATATGGAACCATAAGAGGTTTACATTACCAATTAGCACCTTATGCACAAGCTAAACTAGTAAGAGTAATACAAGGAAAAATCTATGATGTTGCCTTAGATATAAGAGAAAATTCACCCACCTTCGGTAAATATTTTGGTATTGAGCTTTCCGAAGAAAATAAGACACAGCTTTTTATACCCAAAGGTTTTGCTCACGGGTTTTCGGTATTAAGCCCCAGGGCTATTGTGCTTTACAAAACAGACGAATTTTATCATAAAGATTCGGAAAGAGGAATTAAATATAATGATCCGGAGCTGAACATTGATTGGAAAATTGAGCCCCCGGCATCCATTCTCTCATCTAAAGATAAAGTTCTACCAACGCTTAAAGAGGCAGAAAAAAATTTTTATTATTAAATGAATTGTTATGATTAATATTTTGGTTACAGGAGCCAACGGGCAACTGGGAAGCGAGCTTAAAGAATTAAATAAAAAATATACCCAAATTGGAAATAAAACGGCTAATTTTATCTTTACAGATATTGATACCCTTGATTTATCGAACAGTGTATTTTTAAAAAAATTTTTTCAGGATAATAAAATTGATTATGTAATAAATTGTGCAGCATATACAAATGTTGATTTGGCGGAAAAAGAGGCGGAAAAAGCCTACGAAATAAATGCCAGGTGCGTAGAACATTTAGTACAAGCTATTGCCCCTTTCCAGATAAAATTTATTCATATTTCTACCGATTATGTTTTCAATGGCCAATCACATATCCCATACACCGAAGAAATGCCGGAAAGCCCCGATTCAGTATATGGTCAGTCCAAACTGGAAGGAGAAAAAATGGCCTTAAGTTATCCCGAAACAATTGTCATTCGTACCTCATGGTTATATTCTTCGTTTGGGAAAAATTTTGCAAAAACCATACATACATTATGCAACCAACGGGAAGAACTAAATGTCGTTTTTGATCAGATTGGAACACCAACCTATGCCAGAGACTTAGCTTTTGCTATCTTTAAAATCATAGAACAATCGGTTATCAATAATAATTTCAAACCCGCCATTTACCATTACTCTAATGAGGGAGTTTGCAGCTGGTACGATTTTGCAAGAGCTATTGCCCTAAAATCTTATTCGAAATGTAAAATCAACCCCATAGAAACCAAAGATTATCCAACACCTGCCAAAAGACCATTTTATAGTGTATTGAACAAAACCAGGATAAAATCGGTATACAATATACATATTCCTCACTGGCAGGATAGCCTCAATGATTTCTTTATGGAAATCTAAAAAAATAATATATATTTTAAATTGATATCATTATATTTTGCAGTTCTAAAATATTAAATACTATGGCAGATAACGATTTAAGACAACAAATAAACGAAAAAAGCCAACAATGGCTTCATTCAAATATCATTGATAATGAATCGAAAGAACGCATTAAATACATGATTGAAAACGATCAAAATGAATTGACTGAGTCGTTTTATAAAGATCTGGAATTTGGGACCGGCGGTTTGCGAGGAATTATGGGTGTAGGAACCAACAGAGTAAATATTTATACTATTGGAATGGCTACACAGGGCTTAAGCAATTACCTTAAACAGCAATTTGCCGGTAAAAAAGAAATTAAAGTTGCCATAGCTTACGATTCCAGAAACAACAGCCGTCTTTTTGCCGAAAAAACAGCCAGTGTATTTTCGGCAAACGGAATAAAGGTTTATCTTTTTGATAAATTAAGACCCACTCCCGAATTATCATTCGCTATTCGCCACCTAAAATGCCAAAGTGGAATTGTTATTACGGCTTCGCATAATCCTAAAGAATATAATGGTTATAAAGTATACTGGGAAGATGGCGGCCAGATTATCAGTCCGCACGATAAAAATATAATTACCGAAGTACAAAAAATTAAACGTATTGATGAAATCCGGTTTGACCATGAATTAACTCATGTGAAAGAAATTGGCGATAAAATCGATAATGAATATATTAAACAAATCAAACAACTATCCCTTAATCCGGAGGTAATTAAAAAACAAAAAAACCTGAAAATTGTATTTACTCCAATTCATGGCACAGCAGTTGATTTGGTTCCTAAAGCACTAGAAGCATTTGGTTTTAAGCATATCGATACGGTTGAAGAACAAGTTAGTCCCGATGGGAATTTCCCTACCGTAAAATCGCCCAACCCGGAAGACCCGGCAGCAATGGAACTGGCAATAAAAAAAGCGAAAGCGGTTGATGCCGATATTGTGATGGGAACCGACCCTGATGGTGACAGAGTAGGCATTGCCGTTAAAAATTTAGAAGGCGACTTTATACTTCTGAATGGAAACCAGGCAGCAGCTTTACTTATCCATTACTTAATCACCCAATGGAAAGAAAAAGGGAAGTTAATAGGAAGAGAATATATTGTAAAAACCATTGTTACCTCAGAAATATTAGCAGAGATAGCTGAAAAATATGATGTCCAGAATTACGATGTATTAACCGGATTTAAATATATTGCCGATATCATTAAACAAAACGAAAAAGTAAAACAGTTTATTGGCGGCGGTGAAGAGAGTTATGGTTACCTGGCGGGTGAATTTGTGCGAGATAAAGATGCTGTAATATCATGCGCTCTCCTTGCTGAAACAGCTGCGTGGGCAAAAAATAAGGGAAAAACACTTTACGAAGAGTTGATTGATATTTATGTAGCATTCGGATTTTATAAAGAAAAATTAATATCAATCGTAAAAAAAGGAAAAGCCGGCGAAGAAGAAATTCAAAAAATGATGGATACCTTTAGAAACAATCCGCCACAAACCATCAACCATTCCAATGTAATGTTAATTCATGATTTTTTGAAACAAAAAACATTCGATCAGCTAAGTCATCTCCGCTATGTAATATCTTTACCTAAATCAAATGTGTTACAATTTATACTAAAAGACAACTCAAAAATATCTATCAGACCCTCAGGAACAGAACCGAAAATTAAATTCTATTTCAGTGTAAACGAAAAGCTGGAAAGAAAAGAAGATTTTGAGAAAGTTAATAAAGTGCTGGATGAAAAAATTGATCATATTATTAAAGATTTAGGGATTGAAAGTTAGTTTAGAGTTTAGAGTTTAGAGCTTGCCTGCCGAATGGCAGGTTCTGAGCTTGCCTGCCGAATGGCAGGTTCTGAGCTTGCCTGCATGCCATACGGCATGTAAACCGAATGGCAGGTTCTGAGTTTTAAGTTAAATTTAGAAAAAATATAGCTTATGAAATCGTATCGAGAAGAAGTATGGTTTAATACCAACAGAAGAAGAGAACTAATAAACATTACTCCTGTAGTTGAACAGGCATTAAAAAAGAGTGGAGTAAAAGAAGGATTGGTGCTAGTTAATTCGATGCACATCACCAGTTCTGTTTTTATTAATGATGATGAAGTGGGTTTACACGAAGATTTTGAAAAATGGCTGGAAAAGTTAGCACCCGAAAAACCTTATGATCAGTACAAACACAATTACGCTGAAGATAATGCAGATGCTCACTTAAAACGCACCATCATGGGACGCGAAGTGGTAGTGGCTATCACTGAAGGGAAACTGGATTTTGGTCCTTGGGAACAAATCTTTTACGGCGAATTTGATGGAAAACGAAAAAAAAGAATTTTACTAAAGATTATTGGAGATTAGTTTAATTTCAGGTTTCTGGTTTCAAGTCCCGAAAAACACAAATTTTTAATTTGCTTGTTTTTCGTGGATGCTCGAAATGATTACAAAATTGAAAATTTTGATCATTTCGGCATTTCAAATTTCGGGTTTCGGGTTTAAATCAAAATCAGATAAATAACGTAAACTTTTAAATAGCTAATGTGTTTATAAAGTATGTCGCAAGGAAATCATTCTAAAAAGCCAAATAAAAGAAATCTTTTTATAAGCATTGTATTAAATGCCGGCATTACCCTTGCCGAGTTTATTGGAGGTGTTTTATCCAACAGCCTGGCTTTAATCTCCGATGCAGTCCATAATTTAAGCGATACGCTGGCCTTAGCTATTAGCTATATTGCCATGTTGGCAGGCAATAAAAAATCAAATGAAAAGAAAACGTTTGGATATAAAAGAATAGAGATTCTTGCTGCCCTTTTTAATGCGGTAGTTTTAATTGCAATTTCTTTATACCTGTTTTACGAAGCATACAAGCGTTTTCTTAATCCCGAACCTATTGGCAGCAAACTAATGTTTATTGTGGCTACGATTGGCCTGGCCGGTAATTTAATTTCGGTCTTTTTATTACACAAAGATTCATCGCATAGTTTAAATGTGAAAGCGGCTTACCTTCATCTTTTAGGGGATACATTTTCATCAGTGGGTGTAATTGTTGGTTCTGTTTTAATCTATTTTTATAACATCACCTGGATAGATCCTTTGCTAACCGTAATCATTGGTCTTTTCATTATTCGCGGAACCTGGGGAATCATTAAAGAAACAATAGAAATCCTGATGCAGGCAAGTCCCGGGAATATAGATATTCCTAAAATAAAAAAACACCTGGAAAGTCATCCGGAAATAAAAAATGTACATCACATCCATTCGTGGAGATTAAGTGATAATATTATTCATTTCCAATGTCACGCAGAATTAAAAAATAACTTAAAAATTGAAGAAGCAGACCTGGTTAGGGTTGATTTAGAAAATATTTTACACAAAGATTTTGGAATTGATCACATTACGATCCAAATAGAATCAGACTCATGCCCGGAAAAGGCTACCATAAACAAAGGATTATAAATCCTCATCATAAAAAAATTGTTTATGAAAATTAACCAGGTATAATTTTTCTACCGGACGGGTAAAAGCAGTGTAAAGCCACCTTAAATACTCTTTATTTAGCATCTCAGCCTGCAAATAGCCATGATCAATAAAAACACTTTTCCATTGACCCCCCTGTGCTTTATGACAAGTAATGGCATACGAAAACTTAACTTGCAACGCATTAAAAAAATCGTCTTCTTTTACCGATTTATATTGCTGTTTTTTAGTTTTTAGATGTTGATAATCTTCTAAAACACTGTAGAATAACTTTTTATTGTCTTCTGAGGACAATGATGCAGAATTAATATCCAGCGTGTCAAGGATAATTTTGCATTCGATTTCCAGGTTATCATAATCCATTAACTGTAAGACAATATCAGCAAAACGAAAACCATAGCGTTCATCATATTTCTTAATCTGAACAATTTTGCCAATATCGCCATTAGCAATAAAGTCAACTTTATCATTATCTTCCAGCCAATAATAATTATTTTTTACCACCATGATTAAATCCCCTACAGCAATTTCTTCTTCATACCATAAAATCTGATTTCTAATCCCTTTATTGTACTGGTTTGCTCTTTTATTCGATCGGGTAATAATAATGGAATCTTCAACTCCATATTTATCGTACGAATCAGTGATTATCTCAATCAGTTCATTTCCTGTAACCGGCTGAATATCGTCCATATGACTTAATTCAAACTTTGGAAATTGATAATTTTCTTTTAGAATTAAATTACGGATTTTGGTAGCATTTAAAAGCACTCCTGAATCTTCTACCTGACGAACAACCTCGGATAATTGATACTCGATAACATTTAAATGAAAAGAAGCTAACTGCTTTTTATCCAAAGCAGGGCTAATATCAATTCCAACGGGCGGTAATTGAGCCGTATCACCAATAAGTATCAGTTTACAGTTTTTCTGATTATACACATAGTGGATTAAATCATCGAGCAACCTCCCCGAGCCAAAAATTGATACATCGGTAAAAGTATTTGAAATCATTGAGGCTTCATCAACAATAAAAAATGTTTGTGAATGCAGGTTAGTATCTAAAACGAATACGCCAAATCCATCTTTCGAAGATTTTTGTCGATATATTTTTTTATGAATGGTATTAGCACTTTTATTGGCATAAGAGGATAAAACTTTAGCAGCTCTGCCTGTGGGTGCAAGTAACACAGATTTAATTTTAAAATCACGAAAAGCCTTAACCAATGCGCTAATTATAGTTGTTTTCCCTGTACCTGCATACCCTTTGACTAAAAATATGGCATTCGGATCATCGGATAAAATAAAAGCAGCCAGTTTATCAATTAAAACAGCCTGCCCTTTCGTTGGGTTTAATATTAACTCATCGAATATTTTATTTTTAATATGATCCTTTAACATTTTACGTTAAATTATCTGAATTTAAGATTTAATATTTAATTTTTTCTTTTAAATTTGCAGACAAACATATAAAATAAAAACCGATCAAAATGAAAAAAGTAATTCAAATCTTATTAGCAATTGCTATTGTAGTTTTAGCATACTTAATTTGGGAAAGTATTCAGACCCCTATTCGTTTTAACAAGGAAAAAGATAAAAGATATGAGGCAACCGTTCAAAAGATGAAAGATATTCGTACTGCCCAACTTGCTTTCAAAGACGAATACGGCAATTTTACAGGTAGTTTTGATACGTTAATCAACTTTATCGAAAACGATTCGATGAAGGTTGTAAAAGCCGAAGGTAGTTTATCTGATGAGCTTTTAGAACAAGGATGGACAGAAGCAATTGCCGTACAGGAAGGATTAATTAAAAGGGATACCATCAGAATTGCAATTAAAGATACATTATTTAGCGATAACTTTTCGGCAAAAAATTTATGGAAAGTTCCTTTTTCAAAAAATGACAGTATTGAAATGGCTACATCTAAAGTTACCGTTTCCAAAACAAAAGTTAATGTTTTTGAAGCCAAAGTTCATAATGATGTATTATTAGATGGTTTAGATAATCAATTAATCATTAACCTGAACGAAAGAATGATAAATGGCAATAATTTCCCGGGAGTAAAAGTTGGTGATATTAATCAGCCAAACAATAATGCAGGTAACTGGGAATAAGAAAATTAATCTATGCAAAACGTTGCTTTTGTTGATGAAACATTAGATATAAACTTAACTCAATCATATTACTTGTCCATTCAGGCCGACCTGAATGGACTTTCTTTTTGCATACTCGACCCTGTAAGAAATAAATATATTGTACTTGAGCATTATAACTTTAAACCTAATCAGCTATTTGAAGACTATCTGGATGAATTAGAAAAATTCATAGATAATCACAAGCTTCTCAAAAATTCTTTTAAAGAAGTTAAATTGATGTGGCTATCCAGAAAAAATACACTTATCCCTGATAGTTTATTTGATCAATCAAAACTAAAACCTTTGCTTGAGCTTACCCATCATCTTGATTATTTAGATGAAATACATTACCATCCATTAAAATACACTGATAGTATAAGTGCTTTTGTCGTTCCCAATCTTGTTGGAAACCTTTTAGTTAAGAGATTTTCGAAGATAAAATTTTATAATCAACAAATACCATTTATTAATCATATCATTCAAAAACACCACGCTGAACAAACCAAAGGATTTGTGAATGTTCAAAATGATTTTTTTGAGTTTGTGATTTCCAAAAACGGACAAATAGAATTCTATAACAACTTTAAAATAAAGACAGCCGCAGAAATGGCTTATTTTATCCTGTATGCTATAGAACAAAACCAGCTGGATGTACAAAATATCGAAATTTTCCTAAGTGGTTTAATACAAAAAGATTCAGAAAACTATCAAATGCTTAAAAAATTTATCAAACCCCTGAAATTCGATCATCGTCCGGATGATTTTACCTATAGCTATACCTTTAACAAAATACCCTATCATACCTATACTAATCTATTTAATCTAATCCATTGCGAATAGTAAGCGGCACATATAAAGGCAGAATAATAAAGCCACCCAAAAATTTTAAAGCAAGGCCTACTACCGATTTTGCCAAAGAAAATTTATTTAATATTTTAAATAACAACTTTGATTTTTCGGAATTAACGGTATTAGACTTATTTTCAGGTACAGGGAGTATCTCTTACGAATTTGCTTCCCGGGGCAGCATGAAAGTTATCGCTATCGAGAAAAACTTTAAACACCAGGCCTTTATCAAAAAAACGATTGAGGACTATGAATTAAAGCAGATAAAAACCATAAAAACAGATGCTTTTCGATTTATTAAATCGTGTAATGAACAATTTGACATTGTTTTTGCAGACCCGCCCTATGATCTGAAAGAGATAGAATCAATCCCTGCTTTTATATTTGAACATGATATGCTTAAGAAAAATGGCTGGTTAATTGTTGAACACGGAGATAAGACAAACTTTTCGAGACAAAAAGGATTTAAAGAACAAAGAAAATATGGAGGTGTAAATTTCAGTATTTTTGAGAATTACGAACCCCAATAAAAAAATTACATTTTTTTTAAAAAATTCTTAGCAAAACTTTTGGTTGATAAAAAATATAAGCTATTTTTGCAACGCAATTAAACAAAAGGCTTACAAAATAAAGCCAAAAAGTTCTAAAAAATATTTGGTCTGGTAGTTCTCCCGATAGTTATCGGGATGGTTAGAATACATGCCAAAATAAAAAAGTTCTTATAAAATATATGGTCTGGTAGTTCAGTTGGTTAG
>JBNJFS010000019.1:0-20508 GCA_051747085.1 Bacteroidota bacterium | reverse complement strand
TGTTTCAGGATTTCCTGCCGAGTTTTTAAAAACTAATTCTATCTCTCTTTTTCTGCCATTAATTTCGAGTCCTCCTTTTTGATTAATTTCTTCAGCGGCTAGTTGTGCCCCAAAAAAAATGTTTTCTACCGATTCTCGCAATACAGAAACATCGCCCACTACGGCTACTTTAACGGGATCTTCATATTTAGGCCTGTTATAATCTTCTTTTAAATTATCGCAGCTTATGTGGATAATTAAAAACAGGAAGATGATAAAGAAGACGTTATATTTTTTCATAATTTTCATGTGCTCTACCGTTATATATAATGTGTAAATCTAAAGAAAAATGATCTGCCCAAAGCGGGAATATCATAATTCTTAAAACCGGGATAATAGTACTTATGGTTCAGTAAATTCTCAACTTTCAATATAATTCTTGATTTGCTGTTTTTAATAATTTCTAAATCAGTTGACGAAATCATGAAGTCAATAACATAATAGGGGTCAAGAGCATAGCGGTTAGTGGCATAATTTATTGGATCGTAAATAAAATTGTTTTGGTCGCTCGCAATTCTTGAACCGACATATCGGGCTTCTAAATTTACATTCACATAATATTCAGGGATATGTAGGGTATGTCCAAATTTAAGGATGTGCGATGGGTAAAGGGCTGTATTTACTTTAATTGTTTTTAGGATCGGATCCCTTTTTTCTAATATACTTTTTTGATAAGAATAATTTAAATAACCCGTATTATTTCTTTGGGTAAGGTTTATTTCTGCTTCAATTCCTCCGGAATAGATATTGGAAATATTTCCGGCTGTAATATTTGAAACCTGACCTTGTGGTGATAAGTATTCAATTTTATCTTCAATATCGGTATAAAATATATTGGTGCTAAAATTTATTTTTTCCGATAATTTGCCCATAAGAGCCCATTCAAGTGTTTTTGCTTTTTCGGGTTTCAAATCCGGATTCCCGACAAACCCGCCCGGGGTAATGTAATTTGTGTATAGTTGTGTGGATGATGGTGCATTAAACGATGTTCCATACATTAATTTTGTACTTAAATCTTCATTTATATGGTATACCCCGGCAAAACGGTAAGTTAATACATTGCCATAAATATTATGCATATCATACCTATAACCGCTTGTAAATGTTAATTCTTTGAGAAAGGATAGATTGAAAATTTCTGCCGGATTTAATATCATTTGAAAAAATACGCCCAGGTTATTAAAGTTATTTTTACCGTCAGTACCTCCGGGATTGAGACTTCTTATTCCGGAAGTATTTACGGTGTAAAATTTTTGATGTTCGTGAATATCTGAAGTAAAATCAATCCCTAACGAGAAAATGTTAATATCATCGAAAAAGTAAGAAAAGTTTCCGTTTAAATCATAACTGTTATATTTCATTTCTCTTTCAATCCACTCGGTAGGATCGGTATCATTGTCAAAAATCTCGTTATTGAGTGGCTGCCCAAAGCTATGAGCAAATGAAAAGTCTGCAGAAAGTTTATCGAACAGCTTTTTTGAATACCGAAGCCTTTCGAAAGCATTAAAAAGATTAATTCTGTTATTATGGGTTAATGTTCCCCAATCGGCAAATTCAGCATGTGAATTAATATTTTGGTTGGCCATGTCGAAAGTAAATTTCCCCCAATTACCGGAGTCGTAATTCATTTTGATATAAACACTTATAGGTGCCGATTCATTTTTCTTACTAACATCATCAGTGGAATAAATGTTTTGTCCCGGGATATTGTGGGGGGTAAGGTTAGAATGGTTTAACTGTGCATATGAACTGGCAAAAAGGAAGTCGAAATTGTTTTTGGCACCTCCAACAATAGTGTTTAAACCATACGAGATATTTTGATTTGTCATTCCTATAAAATGCGAAACGGAATTTGAGCTTAGGTCTTCTCCTTTTTTTGTAATAATATTAATAACCCCCAAAAATGCATTTTTCCCGTAAAGAGCAGAATTGGGACCGCGAATAATTTCAATTTTATCAATCGCTTCAACAGGGATTAACGATAATCCTAAATAATTATCTGCATTTGATCGGAACGATATATTTTGTCCGTCAATCATCACTTTTACTAAACGCGAATAACTCCTTACTCCTCCATTGATGCCACGTATCCCCATATTGGGTTGAAAATAATCGGTAATAATATCAAGTCCTGCAATGTTATTAAGAGCTTCGTCAACGCTTGTATATCCTCTTTCTTTAATTTGATTTGCCGTAATTACAGATACAATAGAAGGGGCATCGATAATATTTTGATTTTGTCGTACGGCCGAAACAATTTCAACATGCATCAGATCTTCCAGGGTAAGTTCAAAAAGCTTGCTGGCAGAAAGGGTATCAGGCTCCTGAGCAAAAGAGTTTATGGTAACCCCAAAGCCTATAATGAAAAGAAGAAATGATTTCATACCCATAATTTTCATTTTTTTAAATCACAGCGTGTAATTTATAGAAAAATATAAATCAATCCTAAATTTATAAATATAATATTTTTAAATACGAAGTCCTGAGGTACAATTGTTACACATTTTTATACTTTTTCGGTTTTTTATTATTTTATATCTGAATGCTTTAAATTCAGCAGATTGCCATATTTGCCAAAGGGATTTTTTATGGATATGCCCCATACGATGATTTGCATCTTTATCGAAACAACAGGGGATTACATCACCATCCCAGGTAATAACCAATGTACTCCAAATCCTGAAACATCTGTTCTTTAAATGGCTCTTTATATTGATTTGATTATTTGTATAGGTATATCTTGAATATTTCCTGTTTTGAGGTAATAAATTAAGGTTGTTATATGAAGGGTCAATTTGAGCCGTTTTTATTTCAACTTTGTTCGCGCCAATATTTTTGCCTAATGATTTAATATCTTTAATTTGATGTTCGTTAAAACGGAAAACTAAAAATTGAATAATGATCTGTGGGTTTTTTGTTTGATATTTTCTTTTGAGCTCCGACAAAATTTTAATTCCGGTGATTACTTTTTCCAGTTCTCCTCCTTGTCGATATTTTTCATATGTATCTTGTGTTATCCCATCTACCGAAATAATAATTCGGTTAAGCCCCGATTCTATAATTTTTTGAGCATTTGCATTGGTAATATAATGGCCGTTAGTAGAGGTGCAAGTATAAATCTTTTTTTGATGGGCATATTGTAACATTTCAAAAATGTGAGGATGTAAAAATGGTTCCCCTTGGAAGTAAACCATATGATATAAAAGCCAGGGCGAAGCAGAATCGATTATTTTTTTATAATCATGCACGTTCAGGTATCCCTTTTTTCTTTGGGTCGTATTATTTCCTGTTGGACATTCCGGACAGTGTAAATTACAATAATTGGTTGGCTCAACGGTTAAACTTAAAGGCTTCCCCCAAACAACCACTCTTTTAAAGACCAGCGTAACAATATAGCTAGTAAAGATTTTAAAAGCATTAAAGATTTTTAAAAAAGAAATGTAGTTGGACCAATACACGTTTAATTGGCTTCTAAAATTTTAAATAGTTCGTCTAGTTTTGGGGTAAGGATAATTTCTGTTCGCCGGTTTTTTCTTCTTGCCTCAGGTGTTTTTAGCGGATCAATCGGAAAATATTTGCTTCTTCCTGCAGCAATAATTCTATCTCCGTCTATATTGGGGTTTTCCATTAATATGCGAACAATAGCAGTAGCTCTTTTCACACTTAAGTCCCAATTGTCTTTAACTGCTTCGCCAGGGATGTAGGGAACATCGTCTGTGTGACCCTCGACCATTATGTTTATATCGGGATTGTTGCCTAAAACACCGGCCAGTTTTTTTATGGCGCTAACTCCTTTTGGATCAACTTCTGTACTGCCGGATTTGAAAAGGAGCTGTTCTTCCAGTGAAACATAAACCTTTCCGTTTCTTATGTCTACCGCTAAACCTTCATCAGCAAATCCTATTAAAGCTTTGGATACTTTATCTTTTAATACATTTACAGCAGAATCTTTTCGATGTAAAATTTTTTCCAGTTCGACAAGCCGTGCATTTTTCGATTCCAGTTCTTTTTGATAGGCATTTAGCTTACTCCTTTCCTCCCGTAAGTTATCTTCAAGCTTGCGTAACTCGTCTTCCTTTTCAATAATTTCAGATTGAGTATTTTGCAGCTCTTTCAACAACTTTTTTGTTTCGTTTATGTTGCCCGAAAGAAGCTGGTCTTGTGATTCCTGAAGTTGACTGTATTGTTTGTTTAATTTATCATACTTAATTTCTATAGAACGAAGTTTTGTTGTCTTTTCCAGACTGTCTTGCTGTAAATTTGCTATCTTTTTTTGTAACTGCTCTGTTTTTGCTTCCAGTTCTGTATTTGTGATGGTCAGGTTTTTATTATCCTCTTTTAATAATTCCCTCTCTTCCTCACATTTTTTAGCGGTCTGTTGTAATTCTTCAAATTGTTTGGCAGGGACACATCCCGAGATAATTATGAGAACAATAAAAAATACATGGTAAGATTTAAACGTTGAATGCATATCAATAATTTTGGTTATTATGGAATAAAGATAATAAATTTGATAGAGCAAATATATTAAAATATGTTGTATAACGAATACGTTAAAACGAAGTAAAAATTATTCATATCTTTGCAATGAATTTTAAGGCTTATGTCAGGCGAACGATTAAAAAACATTCTTTTTCCGGATGATTTGAAAAAGTTATCCATGGAGGAGCTTCCGATGCTAAGTCAGGAGCTCAGGCAATTTATTATTGATGTGGTATCCTCAAATCCCGGTCATTTTGGAGCAAGTTTAGGCGTTGTTGAACTAACCGTTGCTTTGCATTATGTTTTTAATACTCCTTATGATAAGATTGTTTGGGATGTTGGGCATCAGGCTTACGGGCATAAAATTCTTACCGGCCGGCGTGAGGTGTTTCATACCAATAGGAGATACAAAGGAATTAGCGGATTCCCGAAACCTTCCGAAAGTGATTACGACGCTTTTGGAGTAGGACATTCATCTACATCCATTTCGGCAGCCTTAGGCATGGCAAAAGCGGCTCACTTAAAAAATGAAAAAGACCGGCAGGTTATTGCTGTGATAGGCGATGGGTCAATGACAGCAGGAATGGCATTTGAAGGGTTAAATAATGCCGGCTCGGCAAAAGAAAATATGCTGGTTATCTTAAATGATAACAATATGGCCATAGACCCCAATGTTGGGGCATTAAAAGAATATTTGCTTGATATTACCACATCAAAGACCTATAATAAATTTAAAAATGATGTTTGGAATCTTTTGGGACACTTAAATAAATTAGGCCATAATTATAGAAAGATTGCCCAACAAATTGAAAATTCCATTAAAACATTTCTCCTCAAGCAGAGTAATCTTTTTGAATCTTTTAATTTTAGATACTTTGGTCCGGTGGATGGGCATGATGTTGTTTTTTTGACGAAAATCCTGTCGGATTTAAAAGATATTCCAGGACCTAAGTTACTGCATGTGGTAACACAAAAGGGGAAAGGTTTTAAACAAGCCGAGCAGGATCAGACCGTCTGGCATGCTCCCGGGAAATTTGATAAAACCACAGGAGAAATTTTAAAAATAAAATCGGATAAAACCGAAGCCCCTAAATATCAGGATGTTTTTGGACACACTTTATTGGAGCTGGCTAAACAAAATGAAAAGATTGTGGGAATCACACCCGCTATGCCAACAGGTTCATCACTAAATATAATGATGAAGGAAATCCCTGAACGTATTTTTGATGTTGGCATTGCAGAACAACACGCTGTTACTTTCTCCGCCGGATTAGCGATTGAAGGAATGTTACCTTTTTGTAATATTTATTCGTCATTTATGCAACGAGCCTATGATCAGATTATTCATGATGTGGCTATTCAAAATTTAAATGTAATTTTCTGTCTCGATCGGGGAGGATTAGTAGGCGAAGATGGGGCAACACACCACGGTGTATTTGATTTGGCTTATTTACGTTGCATTCCCAACATGATTGTTTCGGCTCCTTTAAACGAAGAAGAGTTGAGGAATTTAATGTATACCGCACAGTTAGAAAAATATGGTCCGTTTGCCATACGTTATCCCCGGGGTAAAGGGGTAATGCCAGCCTGGAGAACCCCGTTTAATAAAATAACTATTGGTAAAGGGAAACAAATCACAAAAGGAGAAGATATCGCCATTTTATCCATTGGGCATGTGGGTAATTATGTGATCGAAGCTACCCGAATGTTGACTAAGAATTATCAGATAAGTATAGCGCATTATGATATGCGATTTGTCAAACCTGTTGATGAGGAGATTTTACATACCGTAGGGAAGAATTTTAAAGCGGTAATTACGATTGAAGATGGGACTGTTGTTGGAGGTTTTGGTAGTGCAGTACTTGAATTCATGAGCGAGCATGGATATCATCCGGTTATTAAGCGAATGGGTGTGCCCGACAGATTTATTGAGCAGGGAACACTTCAGGAGTTACATCATGAATGTGGGTTTGATGTTCAAGGTATTATTAAAGAGGTTAAAGCGCTAACCAAACCCAATATCTTATCTAATGTGGGATAATCTTTTTTAACAAACGTTGAAAATAAATTTTGCCGAACAAAAAGTATTATCTATTTTTGCACTCGCAATGGTTCATTGTTTACTATGCCTGGATGGCGGAATTGGTAGACGCGCTGGTCTCAAACACCAGTGGACATTAGTCCGTGTCGGTTCGAGCCCGACTCCAGGTACTATTAACAGAACCCTCTTTTCAGAGGGTTTTTTTCTGTTTCCTTAAATTCTGTCCTATGGAAAATCCGGAATCTATTCATCCTTACCTCGAAAAACAGTTGGAGTATGATAAGCGATACCTTGAAATGGCTAAAATATGGGCTAAAAATTCGTATTGTGTCCGACGACAGGTAGGCGCACTAATTGTTAAAGGGAAAATGATTATCTCCGATGGATATAATGGAACTCCTTCGGGTTTCGAAAATGTTTGCGAAGATGAAAACAATCTAACCAAGCCCTACGTTTTACATGCTGAGGCCAATGCGATTACAAAAGTTGCTAAATCAAACAATAGCTCAGAAGGAGCTACGTTATATGTTACAACATCACCCTGTATGGAGTGTTCCAAATTAATTATCCAGGCGGGTATAAAAAGAGTTGTGTTCTGCCATAAATATCATAATACCGAAGGGTTGCAACTGTTGGAAAGAGCAAAAATTGAAATTGTACATTTAGAAATTTAATAAAGTGATGAGAGAGAAAAAAATTCGTAAAATATATTTACCTATCCTGTTTGCTATTGTATTGATAGCAGGTATTATCCTTGGAGGCTTATTAAGTAAAAATAATGGGAATAATTCTTCAAATGCCTATCAAGGCAAAGATAAATTACTTCGTATAATTGATTATATTGAACAGCGGTATGTGGATACCGTTTCAATAGATGAACTGGAGAATGCTGCTATCCCTGCTATATTGGAAAAACTGGATCCCCATTCAGTTTATATTCCTGCTTCAGAGATGCAACGGGTAAATGAGGATCTGCGCGGTAACTTTGAAGGCATTGGTGTTGTATTTAATCATCAAACCGATACAGCCATTATTATAAGTGTAATATCGGGAGGGCCTTCTGATAGGGCAGGAGTGATGGCCGGTGACAGAATTATAAAAATAAATGATTCGTTAGTTGCAGGACAAGACATTCCAAGTAACGATTTGGTAGGAATGTTGAAAGGAGAGATGGGTACGAAAGTTAAAATCAGCCTGGAGCGGAAAGGTGTTTCTGATTTAATTGATGCAGAAATTATACGTGATAAAATCCCAATATATAGTGTTGATGTTGCTTATATGGTAACCGACGAAATTGGGTATATTAAAATAAATCGGTTTGCCGAAACCACCTTTAGAGAGTTTCTGGAGGGCGTTGAAAAATTACAAAAACAAAATCTGAAAAAACTGATTTTAGATTTACGGGGCAATAATGGAGGGTACATGGTTGCTGCTACGAATATTGTCGATCAGTTTTTAGAGGAGGGTAAACTGATTGTTTATACCCAGGGAAAAGCAAGCCCGCGGCAGGAAATTTATTCTTCTTCGCGTGGGAAGAGTAAAGATGTTGAAGTGGCTGTTCTACAGGATGAATGGGCTGCCTCAGCCAGTGAAATACTGGCAGGAGCATTACAGGACAATGACCGCGGAACCATTATTGGCCGGCGTTCGTTTGGTAAAGGATTGGTGCAGGAAGCTTATCCTCTTTCCGATGGTTCGGTTATCAGATTAACCATTGCCCGATACTATACCCCAACCGGGCGAAGCATCCAGAAACCTTACAGCGATGATAAGATGGAATATTATAATGATATCTATCACCGGTTTCAAAACGGTGAATTTGAAGCTGCTGATAGTATCCATTTTGCCGATTCGTTAAAATATACTACTCCGGAAGGGAAAGTTGTTTTTGGGGGTGGAGGAATTATGCCTGATATTTTTGTCCCTATTGATACCACAGGGTATTCAAAATATTATTCTGAGATTATTCAAAAAGGCATTTTTCAGGACTTTACTTTTAACTATGCAGATGAAAACCGAAAAACGTTGAATCAATTAAAAACGGCTGATGCGATTAATAACTATTTAGATTCTGTAAATATCTTTGACCAGTTTGTTAATTATGCAGAACAAAATGGGATTTCACCTCAGGTTAAAGGATTCGATAAATCAAGAAAAATAACTAAGGTGCAAATTAAAGCAAATATTGCCAGAAACATATTGGATGATGACGGCTATTACCCAATTATAAAGGAAATTGACAGAACACTCAATATTGCGGTTAAATTTCTAGAAAAAAAATAATTTTTCTATTAAACCATTTTAATCTCCTAAAGTCATAGTTGATGAATTAGGATTAAATGGTAGATTTAATTCATAATTTTGGGTTTTTAGGTTAGTTGCAGGCACTCTGGGGAGAGTGCCTCTCTTTTTATAATCCTTTTTAAGACGCAATAAGATTTTTAGAGGTATTTATTTTTAAAGATTCACTTCAATAAATCCTTTATTCATTAAATACATTTTCCTCCTCCGGATTTTTGAAATTCGGCATAATGTTTATCTCAAATGATAATTCTGAACATTTTTCTGTATCTTGTGTTTATTCTATTGATAAAATAATTAAACGAAAAATGAAGGCTACTTATATATCTATATTATTCTTTATGATGTTGCCAGGAATTATTAATGGCCAACAACAGAATACCGGTGAGATTGAGGGGAGGGTTTTTAATAGCAAAAATAACGAGGGGGTCCCTTTTGCAAATGTTGTTATATACCAAACCACTATAGGTTCTGCATCAAATTTTGATGGTGAGTTTTTATTTACCGGAATAAAGCCGGGATTTGTAAGGTTGCAGGTTTCTGCAGTGGGATTTAAAACCTACATTTCAGAAGAAATAATGGTTACGAATGCCAAAAAGGTTAATATAAATATACCGCTTGAAGAAACGTCAATTGCCATTGAAGAGGTTGTTGTTAAACCCTCTCCATTCAGGAAGACAGAAGAAAGTCCGCTATCATTGCGCCGAATAGGTCTTAAAGATATTGAAAAAAGTCCGGGGGCAAATCGCGATATCTCAAAGGTTATTCAATCGTTTCCGGGAGTGGCATCAACTCCTGTTCAGCGAAATGATGTGATCGTCCGTGGAGGCGGACCCAGCGAAAATTCTTTTTATCTCGACGGCGTTGAGATACCTACCATAAATCATTTTGCTACACAAGGAGCTTCGGGTGGACCGGTAGGAATAATTAATGTGGATTTTATTCGTGAAGTTGACTTTTATTCCGGAGCTTTTCCTGCAAATAGAGGAAATGCGCTAAGCTCGGTGTTGGAATTAAAGCAAAGAGACGGGAATAAAGAAAAACTTGAAATCCAAGGTACGTTAGGGGCATCAGAAGTTGCTTTAACCCTTGATGGGCCAATAAATGAAAAGACAACGTTTATTTTTTCGGCCCGTAGATCTTATCTTCAGATTTTGTTTGCTGCTCTAGAACTACCATTTTTACCCACTTACAATGATGCCCAGTTTAAGGTTAAAACCCGTTTTGATGAAAAAAATGAGCTTACATTGATAGGGTTGGGAGCCATAGACCAGTTTGATTTAAACCTGGATGCCAACGATACGGAAGAACAGCGGTATATTTTAAATTTTATCCCTGTAAACGAACAGTGGAGCTATACCGTTGGTGCTGTATTTAAACATTACAGAGAAAAAGGGTATGATACCTGGGTTTTAAGCAGAAATGCACTGAATAATCGTTCCTATAAATATCAGGACAATAATGAGGTCGATTCATTATTAACGTTTGATTATTTTTCCGAAGAATCGGAAACCAAATTCAGGTATGAGAATACAACGCGCAACGATAATGGATATAAAATAAATTATGGTGCAGGATTAGAGTACGCACATTATACTAATGATACCTATCGAAAGCAATTTGTTGGTAATGCAACACAAACGATTAATTACTATACCCTTTTAGATTTGTGGTCGTGGTCACTATTTGGGCAAATCAGTAAAGAGTATTTTGGAGATAGATTATCGCTTTCCTTAGGAGTAAGGACAGACGCTAATAATTACTCCTCCGAAATGTCGGATTTGCTTTCGCAAATTTCTCCACGGGTTTCTGCTTCGTATAATATAAAACCCGATTTTTCGGTTAATTTTAACACCGGACGGTACTATCAACGTCCCGCCTATACGACATTAGGATTTAGCGATGCTACAGGTAATCTGATTAATAAAACAAACGGATTAAAATATATTTCGGTTGATCACCTGGTAGGAGGTTTTGAGTACCTGCCTGATGATGAAAGTGTTATTTCGCTGGAGGGGTTTTATAAATATTACCGTGATTATCCTTTTTCAATGAATGACTCCATTGCTTTATCCAATAAAGGGGCTGATTATGGATCTTTCGGAGATGAAGAGGTATTATCCATTGCCGAAGGACAGGCGTATGGTATAGAATTATTGGCCCGTCATAGGAATTTGTGGGGGTTTAATGTAGTGTTTTCTTATACTTTAGTACGAAGTGAATTTAAAGAATTTAATGATAATTTAAAGCTAACGTCAACCTTTATTCCTACATCGTGGGACAATATTCATCTGTTAAATTTAACGGCTACAAGAGATTTGAAAAGGAATTGGCAGGTTGGTTTTAAATGGCGTTTTATTGGTGGTTCGCCATATACTCCGTTTGATGAAAATAAGTCAAGCCTGATAACTGCATGGAATGCCCGCGGGCGTGAATATTTAGACTATACTCAATTTAATGCTTTACGTTTAGACCCTTTTCATCAACTGGATATCCGAGTCGACAAACAATATTTTTTTAATAAATGGTCGTTAATGTTTTACGTGGATATTCAGAATCTCTATAATTTTAAGTCTGATGAACCGGATAAGCTTATAACCCAAACCGATCAAAACGGGAATGTGTTAATAGATCCGGACGATCCAACAAGGTATGATTTGAAAAGAATTGAAAGTGATGGTTCAGGGACTGTGTTACCATCTTTAGGAATTATTGTTCAATTTTAAAATGGATGTTATGGTTAGATATTTAATAATTGTTGTTTTCTTTTTCTTATTTGTTTTTGAATCAACTTCACAGCAAACAAAAAGGGAAGAATGGCCTATATCTACTCTCGAAACAAATCAGCAAGGCGAAGGTCCCGTAATTGAGCTTCGTTTTTTTGAAGGTCCTGAAATATATTACCCGTTAATGGCGGTGTGGATTGAAGACTCAGCTGGAAATTATATCCAGACATTATATGTTGCGGAATCGATAGCTAAAGGAATTTTTCATTATGGAGAGATACGGGATAACCGATGGGTAAACGGAGAAAAGCGAAGGCCGGCAGCATTGCCCTATTGGGGCCATAAACGTGGAGTTAAGGCAAAAGATGGTTTTTATTTGCCGACACCCCGAAATCCAATAGCTGATGCTTATACCGGAGCAACACCAACATCCGGGTTTGTATTAAAAACCAAAGCAGATAATCCGTTGCCCGAACAGTTCAGGATTCTGTTTGAAATAAACCAGTCGTGGGACTGGAATAAATACTGGACCAATAATAAATACCCTGATGAAGAACATTATAAAACATCAGCACAGCCTGCTGTAGTTTATGCTGTCGATATCGATTTACATACGGCAAAAGAAATATATGAAATGAAACCTATAGGACATAGTCATTATTCGGGTAAAGACGGAAATTTATATCCCGATATAAGTACGTTGACTACAGCCCTGCAAATAGCGGATAAAATAGAGGTAAAAATAAAGAAATAACGCATAAATTTATTGGTTCCATACCATCATCAATTCCGATTCATGGGTGTTTTCTTCCACCTCTTCAGCAACAATGGTAAAACCCGATTGCTTATAAAAGTCTACACTTTTACTATTCTTTTTAAAAACCTTTAGTTCAATATTTTTTCGCTTTTTCTTGATAAGGTTGAGTAAAGCTGTTCCAATTCCCTTTCCCTGCCAATCGGTTTTTACGAAGAGTGCGGCCAGGTAATTATTTACCATTGCAATAAAACCAACAACCATATTATTTTCGATGGCTACATAGGTTTCAGCTTGTGGTATATATTTTTCTGCCATCTCTTTTTTGTGCGATGCCCACAGCTTAGGAGAAATGAAATCATGTGCTTTTACAGATGCATGATACCATAGATCAACAATTGGCGGGATATCATCAGGTGTGGACTTTCTAATTTTCATTTATGCAGGCTGGTTTAAACCATTTTATTTCTTTAAAAAATGTAATGCATTTTGTAAATCTTCCGGGGTATCTATACCTAGAGAATCGAAGTTTGTTTTCGATACCTTGATGGGATAACCATTTTCAATCCAACGGTTTTGTTCCAGCGATTCGGCTATTTCAAGTTTTGATCTTTTAAGCCTTGTGATTTCTGTTAAAACATTGGTTTTGTAAGCATACATTCCTATGTGGCGATAAAACTCGAACGATTTCAACCAATCTTTTTCTTCTTTATTTCTGACAAAAGGGATAGGTGATCGACTAAAATAGATGGCATTCATCTTATGATTAAAAATTACCTTGGGCTTATTCGGATTAAAAATATCATCCGGATGAGTAATCTTTTTTATTAAGGTGGCAATTTTTGTTTTATCATCCGTAAAACAGCTCATTAACTCCTTAATTTGTGCGGGCTCAATAAAAGGTTCGTCGCCCTGAATATTTATTACAACATCAAAATGGGTATTCAGCTGTTTGTGGATTTTTTGTATTGCTTCGGCAAGCCGGTCTGTCCCGCTATTGTGATTTTTAGAGGTGAGCACAAAATGTCCCCCAAACCGCTTTACTTCATCAGCTATTCGTTCATCATCCGTGGCAACATAAACATCATCGAGCGCTTTTGCGGCCTGCTCATAAGCTCTGTTTATCATGGTTTTGCCATTGATATCTGCAAGAGGTTTTCCCGGAAAACGGCTCGACTCATATCGCGAAGGAATAATTCCAATAAATTTCATCATTAGTATAATTGTAACGTATTTTATACAAATGTATATATTATGACTTAATGACAGCAAAAATTGGTTAAATATTGATTAAAAATAAATAAAAACAGATATAAAATTGTAATTTTGTCATATAAAATGGTAAGAAAAAATTTTTTTCGAAATGGATATTCAAAAAATAAAGCAACGGTTTGGTATTATTGGGAATTCTGTTAATTTAAACCGGGCTATAGATATTGCTGCTCAGGTGGCACCCACGGATCTTTCGGTTTTAATAACAGGCGAAAGTGGTACAGGAAAAGAGGCGTTTCCGCAAATAATACATCATTTTAGTACAAGAAAACACGGTAAGTATATTCCTGTCAACTGCGGGGCTATACCCGAAGGTACGATTGATTCGGAGCTGTTTGGGCACGAAAAAGGTTCATTTACCGGTGCACAAGATACACGAAAGGGATATTTTGAGGTTGCAAACAATGGGACAATTTTTTTGGATGAAGTTGCTGAATTACCATTGGGTACCCAGGTACGATTGCTCAGGGTCCTCGAAAGTGGAGAGTTTCTCAGGGTAGGTTCATCCAAAGTGCAAAAAACAGATGTCCGGGTTATTGCTGCAACAAATATCGACTTAGTTCATGCTATCGATGAAAATAAGTTCCGCGAGGATCTCTACTATCGGTTAAATACCGTTCCAATTGATATCCCTCCATTGCGCGAAAGAGGGGATGATATTTATTTGTTATTCCGGAAATTTTCCACCGATTTTGCTGAACGTTACCGGATGCCCCAAATAAGCCTTAGTCATGAGGCAAAAACAATACTTGAGAATTATCAATGGCCCGGCAATGTCAGGCAGTTAAAAAATATTACCGAACAGTTATCGGTTATCGAGCAGGAACGAATTATTACAGCCGATGTGCTAAAAAAATACCTGCCTGATTATTACCCGAATAAATTACCCGCTCTTTATAATAAAAATGATTTAATTGATGAAAAAACATTTGCTTCGGAAAGAGAGATTCTTTATAAGATTTTATTTGATATGAAGAGCGATTTAACTAATTTAAAAAAGTTAGTTCACGAAATCATAGCAAAAGGAGATCATGATGGTGAGCTGAAACATGCCGACCAGCTTATTCAAAATTATAGCCGGGAAACTTCATCGATTATAAACGCAATGGATCAACCGAATAAAAATTTTAATAATGATGATGATCCAAATATTGAAGATACCGAAGAGTTTGTTGAAGAGTCGTTATCGCTTGAGGACAAGGAGATTGAATTAATCCAAAAAGCGCTGGAGAAACATAAAGGTAAGCGGAAGTATGCTGCACAGGAGTTAGGGATTTCTGAACGAACACTTTACCGTAAAATTAAAGAATATAATATTAAGTAAGATGTTAAATTGCAATCGCATGATAAAAGTAATTGTCTGGTTCGTTTTAATAATTACCATAACCCAGTCGTGTACTGTTAACTACTCACTATCCGGAGCATCTATTGCGCCCGAAGTAGAAACGGTATCTGTGCAATATTTTACCAACAGAGCACCATTGGCCATGACAAACCTGGAGCAATATATTACAGACGAATTAAAAGATAAGTTTAAGTCTCAAACTTCTTTAACGGTTGTTAATGATATCGGGCATTTAAATTTCGAAGGAGAAATTACACAATACGATACCCGGCCAACAGCTATTGTAGGCGATGAAACAGCATCCCAAAACAGGCTCTCTGTGACCGTACATGTAAGATTTACCAATGAAATTGAGCCTGAATATAATTTTGAATCGGACTTTACCCGGTATGCAGATTATGACAGTAATTTAGATTTGGTTCAGGTTGAACAAGAACTGGTAGAAGAAATTGTAGAACTGCTTATTGATGATATATTTAATAAAGCCGTTGTAAACTGGTAAGGGAGGATTTAATGGAACAATCAGAATTTTATAAAAATATTGATGACCTGACAATTCTTGAAAATACTGATATTGGTTTCCTGCAAAAAATTATCAGGGAGTATCCTTATTTTCAAACTGCACATGTATTGTTACTTCTTGCCATGAAGTTGCAGAAAAACCCGCAATTTGATGATCAACTCACCTCATCATCTATAAGAATCCCCAACAGAGATTTATTATATTCAATATTAAATAAGGATTTTCACCCCTCCGTAAATCAATCCGGTCAGTTTGTTGGAGATGAGTCAGATGAGAAAATTGAGCAGGTTGAACCGGCAATTCCTGACGACAAAAAAGTAGAGCCATCTACTGATGATAATGAGGCTCCCGAAAAAGAACCGGAGCAAAACTTTCTGAAAAATAAAAATGTTCGCCGAAGGATAAAAGACAGCATTGAGGGAATGGGAGAAAATATTTCAGAAACGTTGTCAAGCCAAATCGAATTTTCTGAAGTTAAAGATGGAGATAAATTACAATATCCGCCGGAGATTTATTTCATTGACGAAGAACGTACTGGGAAAAACAATGTTATAACCATTGATGCTTCCCCGGGGAAAGTTGCTGAATCACAAAATAATGACATTTTTCAAATTGATGAAAGTCTAGAAATTGATAAGGTTGAGGATAAAAAAGATCAGGAAAAAGAAACGGTAAGTCAGCCGATAAAAAAAGAAAATGAGGAGACACAGAAAAATTCAATGTATTTTGATATCAACAATTATGCAGATAATGATGTCATGGAAAATGCTGATGATAACGACTTGATTGCCAGATTCATATCAGAGAAACCGCGAATTAAGCCCAAGGAGGTGTCTGATAATCAAAAAGATATTTCACAGGATAGCACAAAGGAAGATGATGATTTATTAACCGAAACATTAATAAAAGTTTATATTGCACAAGGTTATCTTGAAAAAGCAATTAAATCTTATGAAAAATTAAGTTTGAAATATCCGGAAAAAAATAGTTACTTTGCAAATCAAATAAAAAAATTAAAAGAAAAATTAAATTCATAAATAAATAAAGAGATATGTATACCTTGATTTCAGTTTTAATTATCATTGCGAGTATATTACTGGTACTAATTGTATTGGTTCAGAACTCGAAAGGAGGAGGTTTAGCATCGAACTTTTCATCGTCAAACCAGGTGATGGGCGTAAAGAAAACAGCCGATTTTTTGGAAAAAGCAACGTGGACCCTGGCTGTTAGTTTATTAGCACTAAGTGTTTTGGCTAGCGCAACCATCCCCAGAGGAACAACCGAAGAAAGATCAAGAATAGAACAACAGGTAGATAATGCCGTTGATCCTAACCAGATGCCAGAATTCCCAACATCTGTCCCTGAAGAAGATGTTCCCGGAAATGGAAATGAAGAATAAAAAATAATGATTAAAAATAAAATGTCAGTCTGTCAGAGAGGCTGACATTTTTTTTGTCTGATACATCCTGTAGGATAGTCTCTAATCATCAGAAATATAGCGCCTTAACATTCTTGCCTGTAAGTGTTAATTATTTTGTTGCTTCCTGAATTGTCAGTTTAAGGGGTTAGATGCTATTTGGCACAAAATATGAATATAAGGATAACGTGAAAATAAAAATAAGTTAAACCCGTCTGCAGTCCCGATCCCTATAGCTATCGGGATTATCGGAATGCAGGCAATTAAAATAATTAAAAAGATGTCAGATTTTAAGTATAAACCATTAAAAGATCGAGTTTTAGTAGAGCCAAATCAGGCCGAAGAGAAAACAGCAAGTGGAATTATTATTCCTGATTCAGCCAAAGAAAAACCTCAAAAAGGTACGGTTATCGCTGTAGGCGAAGGGAAAAAAGATGAGCCCATGTCTGTAAAAGCAGGTGACATGGTAATTTATGGTAAATATTCCGGAACAGAAATAAACATTGATGGAACGGATTATTTAATAATGCGTGAAGATGACATTTTATTAAAAGAGTAAAATTATTTAAGTAATCAATTTAAAAAAGATAAAAACATGGCAGCTAGAGAATTAAAATTTGATATTGAAGCAAGAGATCAACTGAAAAAAGGAATTGATCAGTTAGCAAGTGCTGTAAAAGTTACCTTAGGACCCAAAGGAAGAAATGTAGTTATTGAGAAAAAATTTGGAGCCCCTCAAATCACAAAAGACGGTGTTACCGTTGCGAAAGAAATCGAATTAAAAGATAAATTCGAAAATGTGGGTGCTCAAATGGTAAAAGAAGTAGCCTCAAAAACCAACGACGATGCTGGTGATGGTACTACCACAGCTACTGTTTTGGCTCAATCAATTATTGAAGTTGGAATTAAGAATGTTACTGCCGGTGCCAATCCAATGGATTTGAAACGAGGCATTGACAAAGCCGTAAAAAAAGTGATTGAAAGCATTAAAAAACAATCGCACGATGTAGGCGAATCCAATGAGAAAATTGAGCAGGTTGCGACCATCTCTGCCAATAACGATTCTGCAATTGGTAAATTAATTGCTGATTCAATGAAGGCAGCCGGCCGCGAAGGTGTTATAACTGTTGAAGAAGCAAAAGGTACCGAAGACGAGCTGAAGACCGTTGAAGGGATGCAGTTCGACCGTGGATATATCTCTCCATATTTTGTTACCGATACCGAGAAAATGGAAGCGACCTTAGAGCATCCATACGTTCTGCTTACCGATAAGAAGATCTCAACGATGAAAGATCTTATGCCAATTCTTGAATCAGCCGTTCAAAACGGAAAACCTTTAATGATTATCTCTGAAGATATCGAAGGCGAAGCATTGGCTACATTGGTGGTGAATAAAATTCGCGGTTCGTTAAAAGTTGCAGCGGTTAAAGCTCCCGGTTTTGGCGACCGAAGAAAAGAGATGTTGGAAGATATCGCTATCTTAACAGGAGGTACTGTTATTACCGAAGATAAAGGTTTAACCTTAGAAAATGCGACCCTTGATATGTTAGGTACCTGCGAAAAGATATCTATCGATAAAGAAAATACAACGATCGTTAATGGCAGCGGTGCAAAAGAAAATATCGAAGCACGTGTTAGCCAGATTAAAGCGCAAATCGAAGCTTCTACCTCTGATTACGACAAAGAAAAATTACAGGAACGGTTGGCTAAATTAGCCGGCGGGGTAGCGGTAATTTATGTTGGTGCTGCCAGCGAAGTGGAGTTGAAAGAGAAAAAAGACCGTGTGGATGACGCATTAAGCGCTACGCGTGCAGCCGTTGAAGAAGGAATTATTCCTGGCGGTGGTGTTGCTTATATCCGTGCAATAAAAGAACTTGAAAACTTTAAAGGTGAGAATGAAGACGAAACTACCGGTATAACAATTGTTAAACGAGCCATTGAAGAGCCGTTGCGTCAGATTGTTGAAAATGCAGGTGTTGAAGGTTCGGTTGTAGTTCAAAAAGTTATGGAAGGAAAAGAAGATTTTGGATACAATGCCCGCACCAACCAATTCGAAAATCTTTACGAGTCGGGTGTAATTGACCCAACCAAAGTAGCTCGTATTGCTATCGAAAATGCAGCATCTATTGCCGGAATGTTCTTAACGACCGAATGTGTAATTACCGAAGAAGAAGAGGAAGCACCTCCAATGCCGGCTGGCGGAATGGGTGGCGGAATGCCCGGAATGATGTAAAATCAATCATCAACCTGCAATCAATTTGCAGTAAACAAATCTATATATATTCAACCCTTTGTGCTTTGGTGCAAAGGGTTTTTTATGTTCCTTGTGTAGTGAAAATGATTTTGAGTTAACGGCATACAGGGATACTTTAGGATTAAAAAAGAGGCTTTTATAACGAGAAGTTCGCGTTTATTCTTATTTTTGATACAAAATCAAACAATAATAAACCGTTTGGTATGTTTTTCGTAGTAAATACCAATAAAAAATGAAGCAAATGAGTCGACAAAAAATCTCTTTTATCTTACTTTTTTCATTGTTCTTTAATTTTTCATCTTTTGCAGGATGGGTAATTACTCAGAAAAGCTATGATTCCGATCAGGGTGAGGCATCAGCAATAATCGAAACAGTTTATATCGAGGACGATAGAATGAAAATTGTTCAGGATGATATGGTTACGGTCTTTAACCTGAACGATGAAACCATTACCCTGATGAACCCATTAAAAAAGGTGTACTGGAAAGGGACCATTGCGGATTACAAAACCGATATCAAAAAAGCGCTAAAGGCTGCTATGGAAGAACAATTAAGGAAAGCTCCCGAAAAACAAAAACCAATGATCCGAAATATGTATCAGGGGATGATGGAAAGTATTGATGATCCTTCAAAATTTGCCGGCGAAGAGCCTGAAGAGTATCAACTGGAAATTGAAAAAACCGGTGAAAAGGATAGAATTGCCGGATATCAGGCCGTCAAATACCAGGTTAAAGTAAATCAACAATTAAAAGAAGAAGCATGGTTATCCGAATCCAATCGTGCGCATAAGGAATTTGATATTCATAAGTTTTATGCCATCTTTGGTGATTTTGTTAATCAGGCCGAAGCGGGTGCTTATTACCAAAAGGATGAAAAGTATATCGAATTTGCTAAATTAGGATTTCCCTTAAAATCCATCAACTATTATGGTGGATACGAGTCTGTTAGCCTTGTAACCAACCTCGAGCGGGAAAATATAGATATCACTGAATTTCAGCCACCCGCAGATTACCAGAAAGTAAATTTAACCGAGGTGGGAATCGAAGAACAAGAGGAGTCTTTTTAGTTTTAAATGGTTTCCAATCCTAATTCATTGCTCAACTCTACCAAATCTGCCCTGGCAGCTTCAAGGGTCGGATATTTTTTGATGGGCATTATCTCTTTCCCGTTTTTATCATAAAGCATAATCCGGTAATCCTTTTCTGATGTATCAAGTATGCGGTTGCTTCTGCTGTAGTTCCGCCAGGATCGGTTGGATCGCTTAATCCCTAGCTTTTTTTCTTCATCCACAGCAAGCCATTGACCGGTAGGTATTAATCCGAAAAGGTTATTGGAGAATTTGACCCTTTTTTGG
>JBNJFS010000018.1:0-22400 GCA_051747085.1 Bacteroidota bacterium | reverse complement strand
AGAGATTCAGTTTGAGAATAAGTACTATCGCAAGGATATAGGATTAGACTTAAAATAAAGGGTATGATTGGAGTTTTAAAGAGTAACAAGCCCATTGTTATTTTTTTTATTGTTTTATCAGCATCTGCTTTATGGATTGGCAATTTTTTGGATCCGGTGGTTGGTTCTTTTCCTTTTGATAAAAATCCGGTTTTATTTTATCCGTTCATCGACCAGCTTTTTGCCACGAATTCTTTTGGCTCGCTGTTTATTACTTTTCTTTTATTGATATTACAGGCTTTTTTGCTGGTACAGTTTAACCGGAAATATATTCTTATCAATTACAGGACTTTTTTACCGGCTCTGTTTTATGTTCTGGTTGCAGGAAGTTTTGTTCCGCTGCAGCAAATAAATCCGGTAATTATAGGTACATTATTCATGTTTGTTGCCATCAATTTTATATACGATATTTACCGCAGGGATTACGCACTAAATCGCTTGTATATGGCCGGCTTTTTTGTTGCCGTTGCCAGTATGTTCTGGCCTCCGTTTGCTGTTTTTTTTATCGTAATATGGATTGCCCTCACCATTTTACGCCCTTTTATCGGACGGGAGTGGATCGTTAGCTTATTTGGGTTTGTAACCCCCTGGTTTTTTGTTTTTACGTACTACTATGTTTTTTTGGATATTGATCAGCTGCAAGGGTTAGCAGAAAACATATTTAATCACTTTTCTGTTATGCGTACTTTCGTATCGGTGCATTATGCCTACTATATATTTTATGCATTGTTATTGGTGCTTATTGTATTCGCAAGTTTAACCGTAATACGAAACTTCCATAAGAAGAAAATCAAAACCAGAAAATATTTTGAGATTAACTGGTGGCTGTTTTTTGTCAGTATCGTGTTATTTGTATTTTTTGAGCATGTTAGCTATGAAATACTCTATTTTTTAGCCATCCCGATATCTTTTTTACTTACCGAGTATTTTTATTCGGTCCGTAAAAAATGGATTTTAAATATTCTTCTGTTATTGCTTGTAGGTTCAATGGTATACATACAAATAATAGCCCACTATTAACGGGCTATTACGAAATAATGTTATTTTTTGATTTTATAATTTCTTCACAAAGGAAAGCATGGAAACCGCCAGTCCCTGTTCCCCTTCTTTAAAGGTAACAAAAATATGGTATACCCCGGTAGATGTACATTTAAAGTCGAATGAGGGGTATGTTTTTCCGGTGGCAACAACAAAATTTGTTCCCAGCAATCGGTTATTGTCGAACAGTTGCATAATCGCCTGCCCCGAATAATCTTTGGAATTACAAATGGTAAACCGGTATTGCGTATTTTTACTTAGCACAACAGAAAACCTTGCCGTTGGAGATTCTTCTCCTGGCTTGGCAGCATCCAGTTTTACGGGAAAATCTTTTAAGTAGGTTACCTCATCTCCGGCAATCATGCTGCAAATATCAACCAGCTCTTGTCCTGATTGCGCTTTTACTGTATGAAAATTTCCAAAAGTAAAAATTGCAAAGAAGATGAATATTGTAAGTATATTTTTCATATTTACAAGTGTATTATTTTATTACGTATTTCGGCAGTTTTATTGATAATCTGCAACATCGTTTCATTGGATATCTCAATATTCTGTTGGTCATTTTGTTTTATAATAAGCATCCCGTCTTCTTCAACTGCCTCAGGTTCTCCTTTTTCATAAGTAATGGTTACATCTCTATAAATATCCTGTATCTCATCTAAATTATTAATAAGATCCTTAAATTTTGGATCCTGATCGTAATTTCTTAAGAGTAACATTAGATTACTTAAAATTATTTTTTGTTCTCCGATTTTTTCAGCTAACTCTACACTAGGAGATTCTTTTACTACTCCTCCCAGCAGGTACATACTTTCTATCCAAATGCCTGCAACAATTAAAGAACTTAAATTCCCCCGGTTATTTTCTCGCAAATATCGGTCCATTTGGTTAAAATTTTGTACCGAAATATACATTAGCGAGTCAAGGTTCTGATTATTCGTAACTAATCGTTTTAGGGTGGTAAAGTCAAAAAATTGTCCTACGCGAATACCGTCGGCAAGGGTTTTAATGGCTGAAATATAGTCTAACACCGAACCGGTTTTATTATACATATTCTGATATCCCAGATCAGCCCCATAGATACCTAAGCCAAGAGCCATTTTATAGCTTGTATTATAACTATCTACATAATCGGTGGTCGCAAGGTAATCTTTTGAATACGGAACACCCAGGCTTTTTATCAGGGCTGCAATCTCAACCGGCGATGAAATATTTTGTACAATTTCTTCCATGGCCTGCTCTGAAATTTCAAGATTGCCTTCGTATATAACCGAATCAGGGATTTCAAATTCCCGGGAAAAATCATTTTCTTTTTTCTTGTCTGAACGGCAAGCAGAAAAAAGGAACAGTGGTAACAGTATATAAATCAAATATTTGCTCATAATCCTTTCGGTTGAAATTCTTTACTAATGCAAATTTAACATATCTTATAAAGATATAAAAATAATCTAAATCTCGAAAGATTATTTCTTAAACTTAATTTTTTCAGGTAGTTCGAGTAATTTTTTAAGCACATCATAATATAATGTGATATATAAAAATGCTGTTAAAACCCAGATAAACGTTAAGTTAAACCAGTAAGTATCAATAAATTTGCCTGCAAAATATTTCCGCGGGGCATAGAAATGAGATCTGAAATTGAAAAAACCTTCGATATCCGGATCTTTATATATTGGATCAACTTGCTGGATTAATTCGTGGTTATATTCGATAATTTTATTTTTTTCAAAAACTTTTTTCACCTGATCGGCAACACTCTCATTATGATAGGTGTTTCGTTTGCTTCGATATAAATCGGGATTGGTATTAAGCAAATAACGTATAATATTCTCTTTCTCGTTATTGGCTTTTTGAAATTGCATGCTATAAAACGAGTGGAGCTTTTTTAGGTATTCTTGTGTTTTATCAAGTATAATTTCATTAAATAATGCGGTATCGAGTTGATGAAGCGAGCTAAAATCAAGTCCCGTGCGGACTTCTTCTTTTTCAATTTCGTTTTTCAACAATTTCAGATTATCTGTAATTTCTTTTTTAACCTCCGGTTCATCATCAAATTTATACCAGTTATCTTCAATATATTCTAATCGATCTTCCAGTTCGGGGATATAATAAACCTGTTTAAAATCAGCGGTGCTTTCCCGTTTTTCTATCTCAAAAAAGTTCTTTTCAAAGTCATTATTTTTAAATTGATTTACCATTAATGCTTCGTACGACCATTTGGTAGGCATAATTTCGGCAATTATGGGTACTTTTTTTACACTGCCTATGCTCCTGTTCAGTTTGTCGAAAGGAAACATTGCCCCGCTTAAAATCATCATCGGAATCATTAATAGCGGGATTAGGATATATATCGTTACTGCCGAGTTAAACGAAGCCGATACATTTAACCCCAGCATATTGGCAAATGCTGCGGTTGAGAACAAAGCAAACCAATATTCGAAGGTCATGCCTTTGATCCCCAAAATATTATTAGCAATTAGAATGAATAAAATGGACTGTATGGCTGAAATAGCAAATAAGATAAAAATTTTAGAGATTAAATAGCTTGATTTACTCAGGTTAAGAAAAGCCTCTCTTTTCAGTATTTTACGATCCCTGAAAATCTCTTCGGCACTAACGGTAAGTCCTAAGAATAGCGCAACGATTAATGCCATAAAGATATAAATGGGGATATTTTCGTTTTCGCGAAAGATATAAACACTAGAGGTGGGATCTGCTATGTAACGAATGATATAGGACAGGATAAATCCCAGGACAGGTGCCTCGAGCAGGTTTAGTGCAATATATTGTTTGTTACTTATTTTCGACAGGAAATCTCTGATGGTATAAATTTTAAGCTGTTTAAACCATGAGGGAATACTTAAATTAGATGGAGGAGAAACATTAACGGGCTGTACGTCCCGTAGTTTTATATTTTCCTTAAAATTCTCTTCCCATCTGGGCGGCGAAATTTTTCTTTTAGGGGTATACCGTCCATATTCGTCAACAACCTTTGCTTCAATAATGTTAAAGATAAGTTCCGGATTCACATTACCACAGGTAGGACACTCGCCAACGTCGCTATTGATTTGCGCATCCAGCCGTTTAAAATACATCACGCCTTCAACAGGATTCCCATAATATATCATATAGCCTCCTGTATCAAGGATCATCATATTATCAAACATTTTATAAATGTCGGATGAAGGCTGATGGATAACCACAAAAATAAGTTTTCCTTTGAGGGCTAATTCGCGCAGTAGGTCCATTACATTCTCGGAGTCGCGGGATGAAAGTCCGGATGTTGGTTCATCAACAAAAAGGATAGAGGGCTCTCTGATTAACTCCAGGGCAATGTTAAGCCTTTTGCGCTGTCCTCCGCTAATCATTTTGTTTAATGGAGTTCCTACTTTTAAATCTTTTCGATCATAAAGCCCCAGGTTGTGTAATGTTTTATTTACCATTTCAACGATTTCTTCTTCTGATTTATCGTTGAAACATAATTTGGCATTGTAATAAAGGTTTTGAAAAACCGTAAGTTCTTCAATCAGCAGATCATCCTGGGGGATGTACCCAATCACTCCTTCGAGCTTTTCTTTTTCGGCATGAAGATCGAGCCCATTGATTAAGATTTGTCCGGAAGTAGGTTTGTTTAGTCCGGCTAATACGTTTAAAAGCGTGGTTTTACCGGCACCACTAGCTCCCATAAGGCCGATAAGTTTTCCCTGGTCCTCGGAGAAATTAATATTTCGTAATCCAACATCCCCCGAAGGGAAAACATAATTGATATTTCGGGCTGTGTAAGAAATTTTGGTTGAGGTACTGTCTGCCAGATAATGGGCAACAATATCACTGTAATAAATAGGTTTCCCCTTGGGCAGTTTTATGGTGCCTCCGTTAGCAAAAAGATAAATTCGTTTATTATTTACAGGCAAGCCATTTAAAAAGAGGTCTTCATTGCCATTGTAGCGCATAAAATAGAGATCAACACTTTTTACCTGCAGGATAAAGATATTCCCGTCAAGTGCTTCGACCTTAACATGCTTGGCATTTTTGCATTGGTCTTCTTTATCATTAATAATTAGATTACTTGAATAGTCCAGTTCTTCAATTTCATTATTAATGACAAAGCTCTCAATGCTAAGAAATTCTTCTTTTGTTAGTTTAAAAACCTCGGCAACGGTATTGATAATTGCCATTCGTTGTTCGGAGAATTTTCGGTCGGCATTTACAAGTTCGAACAAACGAACCAAAACAATAACCTTTTGTTTCTGGGTTAATGTTTTGTTAATTTTTTTACAAAGACCGAGAATCCTTACCGAATCTTTTACCGATGTCAGTTTTACTTTTTCGTTTTCCGCTTTTTCTGTTTTTTCACCGGTAAAGCCCGCTTTTTCATCAAATAAGGCTAAATATTCAGGTACTGCTTCATCATTTAACTGTTGGGTGAGAAAATTTTTAACATATTCACGCTCATTAGATTCCAGACCTTCATCTTGTTTTGCAATAATTGCAAAAAGTTGCATCAGCGCTTTTAAAATTTCTTCACTCATAATTTTGTATTAAATGATAAAATCGCAATAATCTTTATAAAGTATAACTAACCTGTTCGAAGGGGACATCAACAATGTCAGCATATTCTTCACCGGCTTCTTCCATGTCTTCGTCATCTTCGGGAAAGTACCATTTGATTAATACTTCTTTTCCATTTTCGTGCATTTCTTCCAGCTTCATCAAAATATCAAGAATAAGTTTTGATGAGGCGGTATTAAAATACACAAGCTTAAAGGCGAATACGGTTTTCTCGTTTGCCTCTTCCTGATAGTCATCGAGCCAGTTAAGTATGGGCTCATAAAATGTGGTAACATCTTCAGGAAGCGATCTGCCTGAGATTTCAAATATTCCATTTTCTTTATCAAGAATAATGTTTGGAGTATCGTCGGTACCTTTGATCTTAATTACTTCCATGATTATTTTTTATTATGCGTTTCTAGAAATTGATGATGTTAATAGGAAAAATGAACTTCCTTCGTCGATGGGTAAAAAGTGGAATTCCAGTTTATTCCCTGTTTTTCGGGCAATATCAATAAATCCCAATCCGGCACCACCTTTCTCAGAGAGTCTTCCTTCCTTCATCTGGCTTTTATAGAGCTGTTTAAGCCCATCTTTGTCAAGGCTGTTGATATGGTCGAGCATTTCGGTAAGCTCTTCGATCTTATCATTCTCTATAACATTACCTGTAGTGACATGATAATCTTTTATCCCTTTACTTACCATAAATATTCCTCTCCCTGCAAATAAAAAGTCATCTGATCCAAATGAATCGGCATGTTTACTTATATTCTGCAGACATTCAACCATAACATGGAATACCTTCTTCTGAACGGAATTCGCTTCTGATTCTTTCGCCATATTCGATTCTGTCAGAGACGTGAATGCTTTGGTAATCTGGTGTGTTATCTCACCTTCGTATACCAAAGTAATTTCGTGCGCTTTCATTGATCTGTAAAAGTCATAAACAAACTCCAGAAAGCCTTTAACATTACTTCTATCCATAGGTTGTAAAATTAATATTTATTAAAATTAATAAAAAATTAAAATTCAATTCCAATTAACAATACATCATCTATTTGTTTGTTATTCCCCTTCCATTTATTAAAGTCTGAGGCAAACAAGTTGGCATATTGTTGCATGGAGAGATCTTTATTTTCTACGATATTTGTTCTAATTCGTTTGGGCATATATTTTCTTTTTTCCGGTCCGCCAATCTGATCCGGCATCCCATCGGAAAAAATGAAAATTTTATCTCCTTTTTGTATTTCAATGACATGATTGATAAAATCTTTTTCGGGCTTCTTTTTGTGGGGAATACCTCCAATCGCTTTCCGGTTTCCCTTGAACTCTTGCAACTCCCCATTACGTAAAAGATATAGCGGTCTGTGAGCCCCAGCATATTGCAATTCTTTTTTCTTCATATCAATACGGCATAAGGCAATATCCATTCCGTCGCGGGCATCGGCATCAATGCGGTCTTGTTTTAATGTACTTCGCACCCCATAATGTAATTTGTCAAGAATCTGACCTGCTTTATAATTCACATCATGGTCTACAATATTGTTTAGCTGGAAATAACCGATAAATGATAACAATGCTCCGGGAACCCCATGTCCTGTACAGTCAACAGCAGCAATGTATAAAATATCTTCTTTTTTGAAGAACCATGGGAAATCGCCACTAACCACATCCCTGGGGACATAAAAGATAAATGATTTAGGCAGGTATTCCTGTATGATAGCATTATTAGGCAGTATGGATGATTGAATACGCTGAGCGTAATTTATACTTTCATTAATCTTTTTGTTCTTATCTTTTACCTCAAGCTCAATTTGTTTTGCTTCGGTAATATCATGACCAACAAAAAGAATCGTTTCAAGTTCATTTTCGTTAAATTCGGGGATTGCATTATAGCTCATGATTCGCTCGCCTAACTTAGCCGTAGGAATATCAATTTCCAGATTTAACTTTTGATTGGTTTTTCTGATTGTTCGAATGGAATCTTTAAAGAAGGTAGCTAGCGTTTCTTGTATTTTTAATTCATCCAGCCGTGCATTGATTAAATCTCTTGCTTTAAATCCGATATATTCTTCAACCATTGGATTAGCATAAAAGATCTGTCCTTTGGTGTTCATACGTAAAATAAGGTCAGGACTGTTTTCAGATAAAGATTGCATCTTGCTCTTCATCCTTTCTTCTTTTTCTGCTCTTTTCCTTTCGGTGATATCCTGAGAGTTTAGGATTATTCCATTGATGGCAGGATCGTTCAGCAGGTTTCTTCCGGTGGTTTCTATATGGATTTTTTTACCATCTTTCTTAATATAGGTATACTGTATTGTGCGTGGTGTATGTGGATCTTCGAGTAATATTTTAAACATTTCTTTAATGGCTGTTTCCCCTTTTGCTGTTAGCCGATCCATGTCTTTACCACTCATCATTTCCTCGGGAGTATATCCTAAAATTTTAGTTACCGACGGACTTTGATATTTAAGTTTCAGTTCTTTATCGTAGATAGATATTACCTCTGATGCATTTTCCAGCAATGAGTGTAATCTTTTTTGTGCGTTTTCAACCTCCTTAATTTGTGTTTCGAGCTTTTTATTGGATATTTCCAGCTCTTCCTGGGTTACCCTCATCTCTTCAGCATTTTGTCGCAACTCTTCTTCATTTTCCTTTAATTCTTCGGTCATTTGTTGCGATTCCTGTAATAAATGCTCCGTTTTTTGGTTCATTTTAAGGTTGTAGAGCGTACGGGCAATAATTTCGCCGAGTTCTTTAAGGAAATCTATGGTTAATTGGGAAAAATGATTTTCTATGGAAGCAAATTCCATGACGCCCTGTAGCTTTTCTTCCGTAATCAGGGGTACAATAAGTATACTGGATGGCTTACTGTCACCCATGATGCCTGATGTTATACTGGCATAATCTTCCGGAATCTCTGTTCGATACACAATGTCTTGTTCGTAGGCACATTGCCCGATTAATCCGTGGCCTATTTTAAATTCCTGATGAATATATCGTTTTCGGTTATAGGCATATGTCGCAGTATTTACAAGTTTGTTTTCCTCTTCGTCATACATATAAAAAGCACCCTGAATAACATCTATATATTGAATAAGGTTTACAACAACCTCATATGCCAACAGGTCGAGATTGTTATGCTTTCGCAGTATATCGGCAATAATATCTTTTCCTTCGGAAATCCAGTTCTGTTCTTTTTCTTTTTTGTTGTTAGCTAGCAGGTTATCACGCATTACCAGCAATGATTTACCTAAAATATCATGCTCATCTTTTACTTCATAATCAATATCGTAATTTCCTTCTCCGATATTTTTAGCAAAGGTGGCATTACGGTTGATATCTTCGTTACGCTGTTCAATGATCGCTTTAAAAGCATTTTTATCGCGCTCACGTTTTTTTTGTAATAAATAGATTACAAAACCAACAATTATTGGGATAGCATCAATAAACCAGTGTAAAGGATTGTTGAGGTGTATTTGTTTAAATGTTGCAATAGTGATATCGGAATAGTTAACAGACATATCTATAATCCAGGCTGCCAATGGAAAAAGGATCGATATCCCCACTCCAATGATGATATCATTATAGGAAATATTTGTTAACTGATTTTTATGTTTTTCTCTAACCATATATATCAAATGCTAAATTTAATATTTACTTAAAGATTTTCCAATATGTTGGGAAATTTCTGAAAACATATCTGCAATTTCTTTTTTAAACTCTTTAAATGATGCTAATTCAATGACCGCAATTGTTTCTTTGTTAAAAATAACCGGAATAATAATTAAATGGTTTGGAGAGCTGGTGCCTAATCCTGATAGGATGGTAATATAGTTTTCAGGAATCTCGGATAAGTTTAAAAGGGTTTGATTTTTTGCAACCTGTCCGGAAAGCGTTTCTCCCAGTTTGAAATTTTTCGGTTCTGTTTCTCCAAAATAGGCATATTTACCTGCAATTGTAAATTCTTCCGAGTCTTTCATGCGATGAAATAATAATCCTTGTACAATATCCAGTTCTTTGGCAATGTTACTTAATAATTTTTCCGAATATTTTTCAAGGTTCAGTTTCCCTTCTTCTTTTGGAAGTATCTTATTGACGAAAGCTTCGGTGTCAATCTTCTGTTCTTGTTTTTTATCTTCTTTTTCTTTTCTTAAATTTTCTTTATCCGATTCATCCTCCAGTACTTTGATCTGATTTTCTGCATATAAATCTTCTTTTTCATTTTTGTAGGTTAAAATTATGGCCAATGAAAATAAAAATGCAGGAATAATGGCTGCTACAATAAGTAACACGTACGTGGTATTTTGTCCGTTGATTATTTCAAAGGTGCTTACTATATTTTTTATTCTTGCAAAAAGGATAAAAATAATGATAATCTCAACAAGGAGAGCAACCGAGGCTAATATTTTGTATCTTCTATAATTCATGCACAAATATTATTTTAGGTTTAACAGAAATTGGATAATTTGTTGAGTTGTAAATATATGATCTACAGGTGTAAGTTTCAAGGATGCTTCGGTCATTGTTTTAACCTGACACTCGCCAGGGTCTTGAACAATAGCAACTCCTCCCATTTGTTTTACTTTTTTCAGGCCATATGCGCCGTCACGGTTAGCCCCGGATAAAATAATACCTATCAGTTTATCGCGGTACGCCTGAGCCGCAGTTTCAAAAGTAAGATCTATCGATGGGCGGGAGTGATTTACAGGTTCCTCGGTTGATAAAGCGATTCGTTTATTTAACTCGATGAACATGTGATAGTTAGAGGGAGCTAAATATCCAATTCCCGGTTTTATATTATCTTTATCATAAGGTTCGATAACCGGGATGGATGATTTGATGGATAATGCCTCAACAAAACCTGAACGAACATGCTTTAAGCGATGTAAACATAACAATACAGGGATGGGGAAATTTTTGGGTAATGACATTAAAATTTTTGTGATTACCTGAAAGCTTCCTGCTGAACCGCCTATTACAACTGCTTTATACATCTGTCTGCTTTGGTTAAGATAATTTCTTTTTATACAAACTTTCCGATTTACTTACGGTAAGATAATCTTTATCCGAATTCCAATAATCAATTTTTTCATTGTTGCCAATAATCAGGTGTCCCCCCGGAACCAGGCAACTATGCATGATTTTTAAAAATCGTTCTTGCAATATTTGATTAAAATAAATCATTTGATTTCGGTAAATGATTAACTTTATCCCTTTGGGATAATCATCAAATATAATATTTTGTTTGATAAAATCTGTTTTCTCAATTAAAGAAGTGTCCCAAAAAGCTTTTTCGTTTTCGTGTGTGTAAAAATCCGATAAATCGCCATCGCTAAAAATTCGTTTGTAATTTGCGTTGTTTGCTTCTATTTTTTTGGGATCGAAAGCACCCGTTTTAATTTTTTCGATGTTTAGCTCGCTAATGCTGGAAGCATAAAACCGAACATTTTCCAAAAGTTTTAATTTATTAAGCAGAATAGCCATTGAAAAGAGCTCTTCACCCGATGAAACTTCGGGAAACCATATTTTAAAACTCGTGGCTCCGGATATCATTTTAACCAATAATTCATCTTTTAGTAACCTCCACATCGAAGGGTCCCGGAACATCTCGGTTTTATCGACAGACATATATGCAATAAACAAATTAAAAATCTCTTTGCTTTGTTCAATCTGTTCAATGAAGAAGTCCGCATTTTTTAGATTATGTATACGAATAAAGTTCTCAGCTCTTCGTTTAAAAAAAGTAAGTGCATAATTTTTAAAATCATAATCGTAAACATCCTGCAATGTTTTTATGATGTTTCTGGTATCAACTATGCCTAATTCGTATTTATTCATCGTTTAAACTATTTGTTCCTGTGTTACTTATTTTTTCCGATAAGATTGCCCCCTTTTTTCAAATTTTGAAGCAATTTCACCCAACATGGTTTCATGCATTCCTAAAATAAGATATCCATTGGTATATAAATGGTCGTGAAAAAGTTTAAAAACCTTGTTCTGTAAGCTGTATTTAAAATATATAATAACATTTCTACATAGAATAAGGTCGAATTTAGCAAAATATAAGTTGCTTCCTTTTACCAAATCATGTTTTCTAAAAATAGGCTTTTTTTTCAGAAAATCATTCATGATGATGGTATCAGTTACCTTATCAATTTTAAAATAATTGGTATAGGGAATCTCGTTATATTCTTCGTAATTAAAAGGGTTCTCTTTTATCACTTTATCAAAATTGTCGAGATAGCCAATATTAAATCTATATTTGTAAACTCCTTTTTTGGCTGCTTCAAGGGCATCTATATTCAAATCGCTGGCAAAAATTTTGGCTTTATCGAGCAGTCCCATCTCATTTAGCAAAATCATCATTGAGTATACTTCCTGTCCGGTTGAACATCCTGCATGCCAAATATTAATATTCTTATTATTGGCAAATTTGGGCAGTATCCGGTACCGTAAATTTTGCCAAACCTGAGGGTCGCGGAAAAGCTCTGTGGTATTAACCGTAATATCTTTTACCGTTTTTTCAAGAAATATCTTGTCACTCTTTAATTTATTTATAACTCCAACGATGTCCAGATGATTATCAATTAGGATTTTTTGCAAGCGGCGTTTAAGTGATTTTTCTGAATATTCACTAAAATCATAATTGGATTCATTTTTAAGCGTATTAACAAAGAAGTGAACTTCCTGGTCAGTTAGAGTCATTTTTAATTTTTAGTTAGAAAAAGTATAAGTTATTACGATAAAAAAATATTTTTGTTTGTTTTAAATTCCCAAAAATAGCGAATAAACTTGTACAGAAAAAAAATGTTTTGGATATATTAATATAGAAATATACTGTTTTTTTAGATTAATTGTTTATGATACAGCAGAAAAAAATAAAACCCACCTTAGCAATCTATGGTATTAAAGATATAAAAAACAATGGATATCCCGTATTTGTTCATGATCATAACCTTTCTTTTTTCAGTAACGGGAAATTAATAAAATACTTACAACTCGAAAGATATACCCGAAGGAAGTACGATAACTCAATGGACTCGATGCTTTCTGAGGTATTAAAAAGTGCAAAATTAGTAGATGAGGATTATGATCTTGTTTTTACAGATAATGTTATTGGGCGTGCATTTATTGATTTTACCGGCGAAGTAAGGTTTGAAGCTCCCCTGAACGAATCGTTAAAAAATGGGATTGAAAAGGGAAAGGCCTGGTGGTTTGGAAAAGAGAAAACAGCTTATATGCTTAATCATGAATTAGCCCATATATATAGCTGTTTGCCTTTTTTTGGTGATTTTAAAAATAATAGTTTGTTGATACATTTCGACGGAGGAGCCAGCTTAAGCAATTTTTCAGCATGGAAATTCAGAAATAACACATTAGAAAAAATTGAATACCATTGGGACTTAAAATATCTATCATCTTTTTTTAATGCCAATGCATTAACCTTTGGTATAATTGGTGCCAGGGAATTCGATCAGCATTCGGTGCCGGGTAAGCTCATGGGGTTTGCTTCTTATGGTCATTATAAACCCGAGATTGAAGAATGGTTAAAAGAAAACAATTATTTCAGTTCTATCTGGGGTAAAAAATCAACGTTTTTTGTCAAAGTACAATCAGACTGGAATATTAACCTGAAAAGCTTTGATCAAAAGCATTCTTTTATTCAGGATGTTGCTGCTACTTTCCAATATATCTTTCAGCGCGATTTTCTTTCCCGGCTTAATGAGTTAAAACAACGAACCGGTACTGAATATCTTTACTATTCAGGGGGCTCTGCATTAAATATTTTAACCAATGCTGAAATTATCCGGCAACGAATTTTTAAAGATGTGTTTATACCTCCCTGCACAAACGATTCGGGATTATCAATAGGAGCAGGTGCATTTCTTGAACAGTTGAAAAATGGGCGTATTGAAACCCACCAACCTTATTTGAATAACTGGGGAATTGAACATTATGAAGGAACAAACTTAGATGATATACCTGAAATTGCAGAACTGATAAGTCAGGGAAAAGTTCTGGGTGTATGTAATGGTTTTGGCGAGGTTGGTCCCCGGGCCCTTGGAAACAGAAGTATACTGGCAAAGGCTAATTCTTTAAAATTGGCTAAAAAAGTCAGCGAAGTTCATAAAAAGCGTGAATGGTACCGCCCTGTAGCGCCGGTAATGCTGGAAGAAAATACCCGGTATTTTACCGGATTGGATGAAGTTCAGCATTTGAGTAAATATATGTTGCTTGATTTTAAAATTAGTCAGGACAAAAGAAAAGAAGTGGAGGGGGTGGTTCATGTTGACGGTACCTCAAGAATTCAGACCATCTTTACTCGCAGTGACAATCCTTTTATGTATGATTTATTAAAATTGCTTGATGAAAAGTACGGCCTTAAGGCGCTGATTAATACATCATTTAACAGAAAGGGAGAGCCCATTGTACATACCGAAGAGCATGCATTGCATTCGGCAGAAGAGATGCAACTGGACGGGGTCGTTTTAAACGGGAAACTTTATAAACTAAATCCAAGTACTATATAATATAAGCGGTGCATTGGGTTGGCTATCAATGAAGCCTCAAAAGGAACATTTTTGTCATGGGGGAGCTTTAGGTAATTTGTAGCTGTAAGCCCTGTGTTGATTACCCCAAATTTATTGCCATAATATCCGTCAAAGGCGTTAACCCCTAGAAATAAACGCATATTGGTCTGATGAAAACGGGTTTTATAGCCCAGCTCAAGATAGGTTGAATAGTAATTTTTTTGATTTTCGGGATTCAAATCGTCTCCGTAAACCATGGTAGCCACAAATACCTGGAATGGGAAAAGCGAAGAACCATGATATGCTATATCCAGCTCAATCGTATGTTTGGTTGTATGCTCGTTAAAATCGGTAATCTCATCATTTCCGGAAAAAGAGGTTGGGCAATAATAATCCCAAATCGTAAATGAAAAATTGCGGAATTTGTAATTCAAGTATATATCCATCTCCGAATAACTGCCATCAATGCTTTGGGCTGCCCAGACACCCATTTTGTAGCTGTTTCTGGTAAATGTAACCGAGGGCTCAAGTGTTGGGACCGTACTGGTTGCAATACCTCTCCAAACATGCATTGTTCTGAAATCTACGCCTGCATTTACATCCGGAGTATGATTATCACCCGCAAATACAAGCCTGGTAATATGCATAAAAATGAATGTAAAGGTAAAATATCTATATTTTGAAAAAAATCTCTGCATCCCCGAAAATTTTGAAGGGCAAAAATAGGTAAAATGCAGAGATTTTCGGGTATACCGGGATAAATTTTAATTAAACGCAATTTCGCATATAACCGGCTGGTGGTCAGTGTTTTTGAAGTCGAAGTGATGCGCTTTTACATCCATTGGTTTTATGTTTGGCGACATAAGAAAAAAGTCTATAATGGGCGTAATGGTTTTTCCTTTTTTATAAGGTTCATTTAAATACCTGTTGGTTGGGGTAATCGGATCATAAACCCAGCTCCATTCGTTGGGCAGAAAATTTTTTTCTATGGGATTTAATACAAACCGTTTTGTAGGAGAATCTTTTTTAATCGCTGAATAATCAATGTCGGGAGGATTTTGGTTCCAGTCACCGCCAACAATAATATAGTTACCCTGCTGGTATTCTTTTATTAAGAACTCCTTTAAATATTCCATTTGTTGTTTTTTTAGCGAACCGTCATCGTAAGCTGAGTTGTGTGTATTTATGACAATTAATTCCTTTTGATTAGTTGTAGGAAACCTCTTTACCAGAAAACAGCGGTCGAGCATAAATAAATTTACGGGCCATGCATAGTTTCCGGGGAATGAATATCGAACAACACGTTGAGGTTGATATCCGGTAAAACTGGCTAACCCCGATTTTACCCTTCCTAAAGGGTTTGTTACCGGCGAGGGAACAAATTTTACATCATAGTTGGTTGCAAAAAAAGAGTGGTACGCTTGTAATAAATTTTTTAAGCTGTCATATTGATTTATCCGGTAGCTTCTTCTGGAACGAATATCTACCTCCTGTAAAAGAATAAAATCCAGGCTATCGTTTTGGTTCAGTACGTTTTTAATAAAATTAAAATTTTCAAGCGTCCTTTTTTTGGTTGTTCTTACTTGTTTTCCCCCATCATAAAAGAAGTCCATATCATCACCGAGGCCGCTGTATCCAATATTCCAAATCATTAAGGAAAAATTGTCCGAAATGTCAATCGTATCAGGGCTTTCTGAATGGGTGATATTTTGCTTGATATCGGGTTTGAAATCGGAGATGGAGGCGTATATTATGAATAAGATAAAAAGTGCTATAAGCACTAACAATATTCTAATCAGATACTTTAAAATTTTCATGGGTTTAAATTTTTAATATAATATAAATATAAAGAAATATTTTTAGACAGCATTCTCAGAATTATTTATTTGTTGGTCATATGAAATAATTATATCTTTGAGCCGTAAACAATATCGTGTATGCCGATAGTGTTCTGTGTTAAAGCACAGTAACTAAGGTCAACCTCAAAATAGAAATAAATGAAATTTGGAGTAGTTATATTCCCCGGCTCAAATTGCGATCAGGATATGATTTATGTGCTTCGTAACATTTTGGAGCAAGAAGTTATTGAACTGTGGCATAAAAATACTGATTTGCAAAATGTTGATGCAATCGTTCTTCCCGGTGGATTTTCTTATGGAGATTATCTTCGTTCGGGGGCTATTGCCCGTTATTCACCAATAATGGAAAAGGTTATTGATTTTGCCCAAAAAGGAGGCTTTGTTTTTGGTGTTTGTAATGGATTTCAAATATTATGCGAATCGGGATTGTTACCCGGAGCATTATTGCACAATGATAATCAAAAATTTATTTGTGAGAATGTTTATATTGTACCGGACAACAACGGTTCAACCGCAACAGCACTGCTTGATAAGCAGAAACCGCTAATGATTCCTGTTGCTCACGGCGAAGGCCGCTATTATGCCAAAGAGGAAACATTGCAGGAGATGCGTCAGAACGGACAAATTTTATTTCGCTATTGTAATCAATATGGTGAAGTTACTTCTGCAGCTAATCCCAATGGCTCGGTTGAAAATATTGCAGGCGTTTGCAACGAAAAGAAAAATGTGATTGGCATGATGCCCCATCCTGAAAGAGCCTCCGACGATGAACTGGGTAATACAGATGGGAAGCTGATTTTTGAATCGATGATAAAATCACTGACGGAAAAATAAAGATCATTTAAAAATATAAAATATAAAACCGGGTGATTCCCCGGTTTTTTGTTTTAGTTCAGGTACGAGAAGTTTATTGTAATTTTGAAGCAACCACCACTGATTTTTTATACTGTTTAACATTCCCTTCCAGATCAAAAAGCTCGACAAATACAACATAAACTCCCATGGATGCTTTTTGGTTATGATGATCGAGCCCGTCCCATGTGATGGTTTGGTTTATTCCCAGCAACAGGTTGTTGGCCAGATATTTTATTAATCTTCCGCGCGAATCAAATATTTTGATATTCGCGACATATCCCGGCTCTTCGGTATTAAAAATAATATGGGTTACATCTTGATACCCGTCATTGTCGGGCGAAAAAATTTCGGGGTCAACCGTGATTTTTTCATCCCTGTCAAGCTGCGGGTTAAACTGTGAATTCTCGTATGCAGGGGTGGCAAATCCTACAACCTCTGAGGCAGAATGCCAGTTTGTTTTGTCATCGGTTGGTCTGTCGTAATTAATTCTTTCGAGCGATACACCGTTGTTCGATGCCAACAGTGCGAAATGCATATCTTCTGTATAAGCAAAATTGTCAATTGTATTTTCACTTTTATCCATTATAATTACCCGCCCTTTATCATTGTTATATGCGGGCAGAGAACTTATTTTTGCAAAACCATAAGGATTTGGTGTGTAATATTGTTCCATAACACGATTCGGGCTTTCTGTGATTACCTTATACTCTCCGGGGAAAATGAGATGCCCTTCATCAGAAGCCTTAGCCACACTCTTATAATCATTTTTATCATCATCATAACTGGCAATTCGTAATTGGTATAAATCAAATACTTTATCCGAACGGTTATAGATTTCCACAAAATCAACCCCTCCGGCAAACGGGTTGAAAAGGATTTCGTTAATAACAAGATCGGACTTTTCTGGTATTTGTGGAATAGCAAATTTTGCTGATGTTTTTCCTCCCATATGATTTCCCGAACAATCGGTTATGTTGCCGATAATTTCTACTTCGTAAGTAGTGACTGGCGTAAAGGGTTGTGTGAAATGTAATAAAACGGATTTGTTTTCGGGAGCGATGACCTCGATTGAGTCAGGCTGGTTAAACCCCTGGCTGACCTGATAGGATTGTTTGATTTTTGCTGTTTCAGGATGAAGTGATTCGCTGAAAAATAACTGAACGGTATTTTCATCGGTTATGGCAGCCCGAAGTAATTCAGGAGATTCTATGTCGGGATTATTTGCATCCACTGAATTGAGTTGTCCGGGTGTTCCTCCATTTTCATTTTTCGAGGCTTCCCAGTTGTTTTCTTCGCCGCAGGGATTAAACGGATCGATTTGTTCAAGCGACCATCCCCCGTCAGCTTTATATTCATTTTTATACCATTGATTGGTGTATGATACACTGGAAATAATTTTTCCGTCATTATCTTTAAGGGTGAGTGTTTGTCCTGAATTGGTTAGTTGTAAACTTGAAAAAGCAACCGTCTTGCCAAAATTTTGCAACTCTGCTGCGGCGTTCTGACTGCAAACAATAATATATTCGCCGGCTTGTATTGTCGTCTCGGGAATTTCCTTCTCGGTAGAGCCTACAGATATTGTCCATCCGGTAAGGCTGATATCATAATCGGTTGTATTAAAAATCTCCATGTATTCGTATTCCGGTAAACCAACAACCGGACTGGGGTCGGCCATAATTTCATTGATTACGAGATGAAAAGGCTCAGCCACAAAATAACTAAACGGAATGGTTGTGTCAGCCATCATGTTATCCTCGAGATCGATAATGTTACAAATATCAATCTCATAAAAGGTTTCATTCATAAATGAGGGGCCAAAAATTAACTCAACAGAATTTTGCATTTCATTAATTACTACCGACTCAGGATTTCCCATACCATTATCGACATAATAGTTGTTGGGGTTAACGGCTGCAGAAGAACCTACCCTTTCGGTAAAATCAATTCGAAGCCTTGTTGGATGTATAATTTCAAGGGTTGATACTTGCGGAGGAATCGTATCTAAAATCTCATGGCCAAAATAAATATCATCTATCCACAATTTCATGTCTTGTGCTGAAGAATATTTATAAAATATACCGAAGAAATCCGTAAAGGTGAAATCAGAATCATTGCCTGTACCTATAGAATAGGTATTGTTAAAATCGCCTTCGGGGTTAATTTTAAATTCCCAGTTACCATTTGTTGACCTGATTATTTCAAGTGCAGGAACTGTGGAGGTTCCAATATCTTCCTGCCAGTTTATATTTGTTGTGATTACCTCAGATACGGTTCCGTTGGTTATTTTCCATAAACGCAGGGTGTCGTCGTAGCCGGTTAGGTTAACCCCGGAAATATACCCATTCACTGTTCCTCCGGGATACATTTGATAAGCATCTGTATCACTGAGAATAAAAACGGCCCAGTGATTTGATGATGATGGATTATATGCATGCAGAATTTTAAACCGCCAGGTTACATTTTGGGTTGTTAAATCTATGGATGGCAGTTCAATGGAGATTTGATCTTCTCCTGAATCAGGGTTGTCAAAAATATGGTGTAATGAATAATCTCCATTTATCGGAGAAACATCTGACGCAGCCCACCGTTCTGTACTGCTTTGTGTCCAGCCCGAAATATCTCCGCTTTCGAAATCTTCAGTAAACTGGGCAAGCACAAACGTTGGAAGGAATAATAAAAGAAATATTAGCTTCTTCATCAAGGTTTCTATTAAATATTTTTAATTTTGAAAGATACAAAAAATGCAAATTAGAATATTAATGGAATGATCTTTATCCTGTTATAAAAATTAATATAATATGAAAATAGCCATCGTAGGAGCTACCGGTTTGGTAGGAAATGTAATGCTTAAGGTATTAGAAGAAAGAAATTTTCCGTGTGAAACAGTTATTCCTGTAGCATCGGAAAGATCGATTGGGAAAAAAGTTAAATATAATAACGCTGAAATTGAAGTTGTGGGTATGGAACAGGCCATTTCATTAAAACCCGATATTGCCATTTTTTCTGCGGGAGGAGAGACTTCCTTAAAATGGGCATCAGCATTTGCTAAGGTAGGAACTACAGTAATCGATAATTCATCCGCATGGCGGATGCATTCAGATAAAAAACTGATTGTGCCCGAAATTAATGCTTCGCTGTTAACCAAAGAAGATAAGATTATTGCTAATCCAAACTGTTCAACGATCCAAATGGTGGTTGCATTAGCTCCATTGCACAAAAAATATAAAATTAAAAGGGTCGTTGTTTCTACCTATCAATCAGTTACGGGTTCAGGGGTTAAGGCGGTAGCTCAGTTAGAAAATGAGCGAAAAAAGGTGGATGGAGCGATGGCTTACCCACACCCAATTGATTTAAACTGCTTGCCTCATGGTGGTAATTTTGATGAAACCGGGTATACTTCCGAAGAAGTAAAACTATTGAATGAAACCCGCAAAATTTTAGGCGATGATTCCATTCAGGTTACGGCAACGGTTGTCCGTGTGCCTGTATATGGAGGGCATTCGGAAGCGGTAAATGTGGAGTTTGAAAATGATTTTAATTTGTTGGAGGTAAAATCTACGCTTCGTAATGCCGAGGGTATTGTTTTAGAAGATAATCCCGATGAGAATATTTACCCGATGCCAAGATATGCCGAAGGTAAAGATGAGGTTTTTGTTGGCCGGATCAGAAAAGATTATTCACAGCCCAATAGTTTAAACCTATGGATTGTTGCCGATAATTTAAGAAAAGGAGCTGCGACCAATGCAGTTCAGATTGCTGAGTATTTGGTGAAAGCCGGATTAGTATAAAAAATCAGCATCAATACAAAAAATTATCATAAGGATAACGCTGTATATGTATTTCTTTCACTTTATCGTACAGCATTTTCCTGAGCTCGTCGATATTGGTTTTGTTTTTGGCCGAGATAAAAATACACGAATCGTGGTTTTTGGCAAACCAGGTATTTTGCAGATCTTCGAGCGATAAATTTTCTTTGGTTTTGGGCGTTAAATCATCCTCATCCTTTTTTTCAAAGGTATAGGCATCAATTTTGTTAAAAACCAGGTACTTGGTGCTGTCGGCTGTTCCAATTTCCTGCAGGGTTTCGTCAACCACCTGGATCTGTTCCTCGAAATTGGGATGTGAAATATCCACCACATGTAAAAGAATATCCGACTCCCGCACTTCGTCTAAGGTAGATTTAAACGATTCTACCAGGCTGTGAGGTAATTTACGGATAAACCCAACCGTATCGGAAAGCAAAAAGGGTAAATTGCCAATAACTACTTTTCGTACAGTGGTATCGAGGGTTGCAAATAGTTTATTTTCGGCAAAAATATCGGATTTGCTGAGCAGGTTCATGAGGGTTGATTTGCCTACATTTGTATAGCCAACCAAAGCTACACGTACCATTTTACCCCGGTTTTTGCGCTGGGTAGCTTTTTGTTTGTCTATTTTTTTAAGTTGTTCTTTTAAGCGTGAAATACGATCGCGGACAATTCGGCGGTCAGTTTCAATCTCCCGTTCACCCGGTCCGCGTAAGCCAATACCACCCCGTTGACGCTCAAGGTGAGTCCACATCCCGGCTAACCGGGGTAATAAATATTCGTACTGGGCAAGCTCAACCTGTGTTTTCGCATGTGCCGTTTGGGCTCTTTTGGCAAAAATATCAAGAATTAAATTGGTACGGTCGAGCAATTTGCATTTTAGGGTACGCTCAATGTTACGGTGTTGTGTGGGTGAAAGGTCATCATCAAAAATGACCATGTCAATATCATTATCTTTCACATAGTAATCAATTTCGTCCAGCTTGCCTTCGCCGATAAATGTTTTTGGATTAGGTACATTAATCTGTTGTGTAAACTGTTTTACAGGAATAGCTCCGGCTGTTTCGGTTAAAAATGCCAGCTCATCCAGATATTCCTGTACCTGTCGGGCATCCTGATCCTGGTTAATTACTCCTACTAGTACCGCATGTTCAGGTTTTGGTGTGGTATCAATATGTTTTGGCATTCGGTTTTCTTTTTTATTGCAGCATGCAAAGGTAGTAAAATTAGTATGGATTTGTTATTTTTAAAAAATGATTTCATCAGCGATTTTAAGTTTTATCTTTTGATGATAAGCCAGTTAAGGTTTATTCAGACCCGTATTAATAAATAGTTGAATTGAAAATTAAAAAAGAATATTATGAAAGCAGCGATTATCAACCAATTTGGAACACCTGATGTTTTTGAGGTTACAGCTATAGAAACACCCAAAATAAAAAATGACCAGCTACTGATAAAGGTTAAGGCCGTTAGCATTAATCCCATTGACTGGAAACAACGTAAAGGAAACCATAAATTTATTCTGGGCTCTCCTTTTCCCATTGTTTTGGGTTACGATATTTGTGGCGAAGTGGTGGAAACAGGGAGTGAAATAAAACAATTTAAAAAAGGAGATAAAGTTTTTGGCGTACTGGATAATAAATATGGAGGCGCTTTAGCTGAATTTGCTGTTGCACATGAAAATTGTATTTTTCATCAACCCGAAAATATCTCCGATG
>JBNJFS010000017.1:0-23081 GCA_051747085.1 Bacteroidota bacterium | reverse complement strand
TTTTTTTGTTAATATATTAAAATTTGTGTTAATAACAATTATTTGAAGTTAACAAAAGCATTTGTATTTTTGTTTATCTCAAATTTATTCAACATATGACGCAAGAAGAAACAAAAGGACGTATTGAGAAATTAAGGCAAATTTTACATCATCATAACTACCAGTATTATGTACTCGCTCAACCCGAAATTAGTGATTTTGAATACGATAATTTATTAAAAGAATTACAGGAGCTAGAAGAAAAATATCCCCAATATTCAGATCCAAACTCTCCCACCCAACGGGTTGGAAGTGATACAGCACTTGAATTTAAGCAGGTGACACACAAATATCCAATGTTGTCGTTAGGGAATACCTATTCATCCGAAGAAGTTACCGATTTTATCCGACGAGTTCAAAAAGGACTTAATGGAGAAGAAACGGAATTTACCTGCGAATTAAAATTTGATGGAGTAGCCATCGGGTTATTATACAACAAAGGACTTTTAACGCAGGCGGTTACTCGCGGCGACGGAGTAAAAGGTGATGATGTTACCAACAATGTAAAAACCATTCGCAGCATTCCATTAAAACTTTCCGGTTCGGATTTTCCGGATGAATTTGTAATTCGTGGAGAGATTTTGTTGCCCCATAAAGGATTTGAAAAAATAAACAACGCGCGGAAAAAAGATAATGACCCCCTGTTTGCCAACCCCAGGAATGCAGCTGCGGGAACCTTAAAGCTGCAAAAATCTTCTACCGTAGCCAAACGACCGCTAGACTGCTTTTTCTATGCAATTTTGGGCGATAATTTACCTTTTACATCGCATTTCGAAAATTTAATAAAAGCTCGCGAATGGGGGTTTAAGATATTTGATCACATAAAAAAATGTAAGGGTGCGGATGACATTTTTGAATTCATCAATCGGTGGGATAAAGAACGACATCAATTACCTTTTGCCACCGATGGAGTAGTAATTAAAGTTAACAATTACCAGCAACAGGAAAAGCTGGGTTATACAGCCAAGTCACCCCGTTGGGCTATAGCATACAAGTTTAAAGCCGAACAGGCATCCACAAAATTAGTATCTGTTCAGTACCAGGTAGGTCGTACCGGTGCAATTACTCCGGTCGCCAATCTGGAACCGGTACTATTAGCAGGAACAACCGTTAAAAGGGCTTCCTTACATAATTCTGATCAGATTAAATTACTCGATATTCACGAAGAAGATACTGTTTTTGTAGAAAAAGGAGGTGACATTATACCCAAAATTGTTGGGGTGGATAAAAGTAAACGAAAAGCAGGAAGTAATGAAGTCAATTTTATTGAAAATTGTCCCGAGTGTGGCACTCAGTTAATAAGAGTAGAAGGTGAGGCTAAACACTATTGTCCAAATACAACAGGCTGCCCACCACAAATAAAAGGCAGAATTGAACATTTTGTAAGCCGTAAGGCCATGGATATTGGAGGTGCAGAAGCAACCATTGAAGCTTTAGTAGATAAAAAACTAATAGCTGATAGCGCTGATTTATTTTATCTTACAAAAGAAAAGGTTTTATCGTTGGAGAGATTTGGAGAAAAATCGGCCAATAATTTATTGCAAAGTATCGAAGATTCAAAAACAGTTCCTTTTCACAGAGTGCTTTATGCATTGGGCATAAGGTATGTTGGTGAAACGGTTGCCAAAACCATAGCTGCTAAATATAAATCAATTGATGCGCTTAAAAATGCATCTTACGATGATTTAATTGCCATTGACGAAATTGGGGAGCGTATTGCACAAAGCATTATTGGCTATTTTAAAGATGAACGAAACCTCGAGATTATTGAAAAATTGAAAAACGCCGGAGTGAACCTAACTCAGGATGAATCGACTGATCAACAAAGTGATAAGTTAGAAGGATTAAATATTGTTATTTCCGGAACTTTTGAAAAGCATACCAGAGATGAACTTAAGGAACTGATAGAAAAAAACGGGGGTAAAAATACCAGCTCGATATCATCAAATACGAACTATTTATTAGCAGGAGAAAATATTGGACCCAAAAAGCTTGAAAAAGCAAAAAAAATGAATATTCAATTAATACGTGAAGATGAATTTCTTCAAATGATTGAATAATTTTCCGGAGTAACGAAAAAAATAATATTTATTAGAACAAATTTTAAGTATACTTGTAACGTGAATTATTTAGAAAACATAAAAGAAACAATTGGGAAGTTAAGCCTTAAGAAAAACTTGAAAAGAAAAAAACGTGTGGCCAGGGTACACAATTTCAATACAGCCCAAACCATTGGTATTCTTTTCAATTCACTTGATGAAGAATCATTTACAAAGGTGAAAAATTTCCTCTCATTCCTGGCTGATAATAATTTAAAAGTTATTGGACTGGGCTATGTCCCGGCGAAGAAAATTCCTGAGAATTTATTAATGCGTAAAGGGATAAACTTTTTTTGCAAAAAAGATCTTAACTGGTTTTATAAACCCAAAAACGAAATTGTTCATCAATTTATTCATCAAGATTTTGATATTTTAATCGATTTAAGTCTAAATGAATATTTTCCTTTATATTACATAGGAAGCTTATCCAACTCATCTTTTAAAATAGGCCGACAATCAGAAAAATATCAATACCAGGATTTAATGATAGATATTGGAAAAAAACATTCCATTGATTATCTTATTGAGCAAATAAAGCATTATTTAACCATCATAAATCAATAAATCATGAATCATAAATTTGCTGGAACCGGTGTAGCAATGGTTACACCATTTAATGAAAATTTGGAAATTGATTACGAAGCACTGGAGAAATTAATTGAGCATTTAATTTCAAACAATGTAAGCTACCTTGTTGTACTTGGAACTACAGGGGAGTCGGTTACACAAACAGATGAAGAAAAAGATGATTTGGTTAATTTTATCAAACGAAAAGTAAATCATCGTATACCTCTTGTTTTAGGCATTGGAGGAAATGATACCCAATCAATTGTTAATAAAATTCATAACACAGATTTCAACCAGATTGATGCGATACTGTCTGTTGCGCCCTATTATAATAAACCAACCCAGGAAGGGCTATACCAGCATTTTAAAACCATTGCCCAGGCTTCACCTGTCCCTGTAATTTTATACAATGTTCCCGGACGAACAGGTTCAAATATCCAGGCTAAAACAACTTTACAACTGGCACACGATTTTAAAAATATTGTTGCTATCAAGGAAGCATCAGGAGATTTTTCGCAGGCTATGGAGATCATTAAACATAAACCTTCAAATTTTGTCGTGATTTCGGGTGAAGATGCCCTTACATTGCCGTTAATGTCTATAGGTGTATCCGGCGTTATATCGGTTGTAGGCAATGCTTTCCCAAAAGAATTTTCAACGATGGTGCAGCTTGCCTTAAATAATAATTATCCGGAGGCACAGGAAATTCAATACCAGTTAATAGAATTGATAGATTATTTATTTATTGAAGGAAATCCTTCCGGTGTTAAGGCTGCCCTTACCCATATGGGTATTATTAAAAACAAACTCAGGCTTCCGCTGATACCGGTTAGTAAGGAAACAAACAGCAAAATTTCAGAATTAATAAAAAAAATTCAGCAGTAACCCCTAAATATGGTCTGAAATTTGATATAAATATCACAAATTATCACTTAAAATTTACAGTAGGATGAAAAAAATATACTTTATTTTTGTTGTAACATCTTTATTATTCATACTCTTTGGATGTGCTCCAAAAAGACAGGTACAGCGGATTTCAACCGAAGAATCTGTTGATTTAAGTGGACGATGGAACGACACAGATTCCCGAATGGTAGCTCAGGATATGATTGATCAGCTTTTACATGATAATTGGATTGACTACTATAATAAAAAAAACCCCAACAAGCGACCCATATTAATTGTAGGGATAATCAGGAATAAAAGTCATGAGCATATTGATGCCAATACATTTATAAAAGATATAGAAAGAGCCATTATTCAAGATGCATCAGCAAGATTAGTACAAGCAGGAAATAAAAGAGACGAATTACGACGGGAAAGAATGGAACAACAAAATTTTGCATCATCAGAAACGGTCAAAAACTGGGGTCTTGAGTTAGGAGCTGATTATATGCTTCAGGGAACCATTAATTCAATTGTCGACACGTATAAAAAAGAGAAAGTTGTATACTATCAAATAAACCTCGAATTATCACATCTTGAAACCAATGAGATTGTTTGGATTGGCGAGAAAAAAATCAAAAAATATATTAAAAATTAAAAATACAAATGATGTTAATCGATGCTTAAATGAAGGTTTTTTTGCAAAAATATAAACATTATATCTTCATTGCTGTCGTTTGTATAATGATTACCGGATGTGCAACCTACTATGCACAAAATATTGATTTTCAAAACTATATTGTTAATGGGAATTTTCAAAAAGCAGATAGCTGGTTAGATAATCATAAAAAAGAAGCTACAGGTAAAAATCAACTCTTATATTATTTAAACAGAGGTTATGTTTCGTGGATCTTACAGCATTACAACGAAAGCAACTTCTTCTTTACTAAAGCTGAACACCTTATCGAGGATTATATTAAAAATTATTATCTCGAAGCGTTAACGCTCATTTCAAATCCCAATGTAAAACCCTACCAGCCCGAAGATTTCGAAGCCATCATGGTTAATTATTTTATGGCTTTAAACTATATAAATTTAGATAAATATGATGATGCCCTGGTAGAATGCAAGCGTATAAACATAAAACTAAATCAACTAAACGATAAATACAAAGACCATAAAAATCGTTATCAACAGGATGCTTTTGCCCACACTTTAATGGGTATTATATATGAAATCGACAATGACTATAACAATGCATTCATTGCTTACCGAAATGCACTGGAAATATATGAAACAGATTATTCAAATTATTTTAATATTTCTGTCCCCACTCAGTTAAAAAAAGATTTGTTACGAACAGCTTATCTTACCGGATTTTCTGAAGAGGTAGCCTATTATGAAAATAAATTTAACATGAAATACCAACATCAGCCTAAAGAAAACGGCGAACTGGTATTTTTTTGGTTAAACGGGTTTGCTCCTTATAAAGCTGAAAACAGCATTAACTTTGTTAAACTACCTCATCAAAAAAAAGGATATATAACCCTGGTAAATGAAGAGCATAATTTATCCTTTCCTCTTTACATTGGCGATAAATCATCGAAAGAAAAAAGAGCTTTTGAAGAATTACGATTTTTTCGTGTAGCTTTTCCTAAATATGTAGAACGCCCTCCGGTTTATAAAAATGCGGTCATATATAACAATTCCCGGAATTATGAATTAGAGCTATTACAGGATATTAATGATATTGCATTTAAAACGTTAAAAGATCGTATGGTTCGTGAGATGGCAAATGCCATTATGCGCCTTGCCACTAAAAAGGCCCTTGAAATGCTTGCCGATGAACAAGACCAGGGATTAGGCACCATAATAAATATTGTAAATACCATCACCGAGAAAGCAGATACCCGTAACTGGCAAACACTGCCCTATTCAATCTCATATTGCCGTATCCCCTTAAACATTGGAGATAATAAACTAATACTAAAAACAAACTCCCCCCGAAGGGGTTCTAAATCTCAGATATTTAATTTTGAGGGAAAAAAGGGGAAAATATATTTTCATGCATATCACACAACAGCCACATACAATACCCATCATTAAAAAAGACCTCCAAAATAACCGGAGGCCTTTATCTATAAATAATTATTTTTTTTAAAGATTAAGCATTAGCTTGTGCCCTGCCGTGACAATTTTTATATTTTTTGCCACTGCCACAAGGACATGGCTCGTTACGTCCAACTTTTTTCTCTACTCTTACCGGTTGTGCTTTTTGTTTCTTATTATCCTTCTCATTTCCTGCCTGGTCGGGTCGGCTGGTTTGATATTTACTATAATCGGTTTTTCTTCTTCGCTCAGCTTCACGAACCTGGTCGGGATCCTGAATTGGAATATGCCCTTTAACCAGGGTAGCAACTACATCGCGATTAACTTTATTAATCATCGTTTTGAACAATTCAAACGATTCAAATTTATAAATCAATAGCGGATCTTTTTGTTCGTAAGTCGCTGCTTGTACCGATTGTTTCAAATCATCCAGTTCACGTAAATGTTCTTTCCATGACTCATCGATATGAGCAAGAATAGCTGATTTCTGATACGATTTAACCAAATCGCGGCCTTCTGTTTCATACGATTTCTTCAGGTTGGTTATAACTTGTAACGTTTTGGTTCCATCGGTAATAGGTACAACAATATTTTCATATGTTTGCCCGCTTTTTTCGTATACATCTTTAATTACCGGAAGTGCTTGTTTCGCAATGCCTTCCTCTTTCCTTTTATACGTTTCAAGAACTATCTTATAAACTTTATCAATTAAAACTTCGCCATTTTCTTTTAAAAATTCTTCTTCACCAAAAGGGGGCTCAATGGAGAACGTACGGAGTAATTCAAATTTGAATCCCTCAAAATCAGCATTTTCCTGATATTCGAAGACTGCATTTTCACAAACATCAAACATCATATTGGCAATATCAACACCCAGTCGTTCACCATGTAAAGCATGACGTCGTTTTTTATAAATAACCTCACGCTGTGAATTCATTACATCGTCATATTCAAGCAATCGCTTACGAATACCGAAGTTATTTTCTTCTACTTTTTTCTGAGCACGTTCAATCGATTTTGAAATCATAGAATGCTGAATCACCTCTCCTTCCTTCAAACCAAGGCGGTCCATAATTCCGGCAATTCTTCCTGAACCAAACAAGCGCATTAAATCATCTTCGAGCGACACAAAAAACTGAGACGATCCCGGATCTCCCTGTCGTCCGGCACGACCACGTAACTGACGGTCTACACGTCGGGATTCGTGACGCTCAGTACCTACAATGGCTAAACCACCTGCTTCTTTTACCTCATTAGAAAGTTTAATATCGGTACCCCGACCTGCCATATTTGTGGCAATGGTTACGGTTTTAGATTTTCCGGCTTCGGCAACAATATCAGCCTCACGCTGGTGCAATTTGGCATTTAAAACATTGTGCCTGATACCTTTAATTTTAAGCATTCGGCTCAAAAGTTCTGATATTTCAACCGATGTAGTACCAACCAGTACCGGGCGACCTTTATTTACCAGTTCAACAATTTCATCAATTGAGGCATTATACTTTTCCCGCTTGGTTTTATAAACCAAATCATCATAATCGTTACGAACGATAGGTTTGTTAGTAGGTATAACCACTACATCCAATTTATAGATATCCCAAAATTCACCGGCTTCTGTTTCGGCCGTACCCGTCATACCAGCCAATTTATGATACATCCGGAAATAATTCTGCAACGTAATGGTAGCAAAAGTTTGTGTTGCTGCTTCAACCTTAACCCTTTCTTTGGCTTCTATTGCCTGGTGTAATCCATCAGAATAACGACGACCTTCCATAATACGGCCGGTTTGCTCGTCAACAATCTTAACTTTATTATCGATAACCACATATTCTATATCTTTCTCAAAAAGGGTATACGCTTTAAGCAACTGATTGATGGTATGGATTCTTTCAGATTTTACAGCGTAATCCTGAAGCAATTTATCCTTTGTAGAAATCTTTTCAGATTCTTTCATTTCTGATTTTTCCAGCTCGGCAACTTCAGACCCTATATCGGGTAGAACAAAAAACTTAGGATCATCGGATTTTGAAGTAATAACGTCGATCCCCTTATCGGTCATCTCAATGGAATTACTCTTTTCATCAATAATAAAAAACAGATCATCGGTAACCTTATGCATATGCTTACTATTATCCTGCATATAGTAATTTTCTGTTTTTTGCATCAAGGATTTATTCCCCTCTTCGGATAATAGCTTAATTAACGCTTTATTTTTTGGTAACCCCTTATAAGCTTGTAAGAGGAGGAAACCTGCTTTTTCTGTATTCGTATCGTTTAGTTCTTTACGGGCTTCGGCTAATAGCTGGTTTACAAATTTTCTTTGAGCTTCCACAAGGGTTTCCACTTTCGGCTTTAGCTCATCAAAAAGTTGCATATCGCCTTTAGGAACGGGCCCTGAAATGATTAACGGAGTACGTGCATCATCAATCAATACCGAGTCAACCTCATCCACAATGGTATAATTGTGTTTTCTTTGTACCAGGTCTTCCGGATTAATGGCCATATTATCTCTTAAATAATCGAATCCAAACTCGTTGTTGGTACCATAAGTAATATCAGCCAGGTAAGCTTTTCTCCTTGAGTCAGAATTGGGTTCATGTTTATCGATACAATCAACGGATAATCCATGAAATTCAAAAATAGGCCCCATCCACTCAGAGTCACGTTTGGCCAAATAATCGTTTACTGTAACAATATGAACCCCTCTTCCTGTTAATGCATTAAGGAAAACAGGTAAAGTTGCTACTAACGTTTTTCCTTCACCTGTGGCCATCTCTGCAATCTTACCCTGATGCAGCACAACTCCTCCAACCAGCTGAACATCATAATGTACCATATCCCATGTAATTTCGTTTCCTCCGGCAATCCATGTGTTATAATACCTTGCCGTATCGCCATTAATCTTTACATGTTCATATTTTGCTCCCAGGTTGCGATCAAAATCATTGGCGGTAACTTCTAAATATTCATTTTCTTTAAAACGACGCGCAGTTTCTTTTACAATGGCAAAAACAATGGGTAATACTTCACTCATCTTATCTTCAAGCTTCTGGTCAATGATTTTCTCAAGCTTATCTATCTCATCGTAAATTTTTTCTTTTTCTAAAACATCAACCTCATCACTTTCTGCCTTTGTTTTAAGATCCGTAATTTTTTCGTTTTCATCACCAATATAACCTAATATTTCCTGCTTTATATCGGTAGCTGTCGAACGCAAATCATCATTACTTATCTGTATAATTTTTTCGTATTCAGCTTTAATTTTTTCTACAATTGGAGAAATTTCTCTAATATCCCTTTCTGATTTATTTCCTAAAAACCTGGTTAAAATATTTGTAAGTAAAGCCATTATTTAATGTATTTATTTTATGTTTTTGTTTAATCTACAAATGTAATATTTTATGCTTAAACAAAATTGTGAAAAGCAAAATAATAATCGAATAAATATCGCACATCTAAATAATGAAGTTTAAATTCTCCGGGTAAATAAAAGAAGAAAAATAGATAGTAATATCATTCATCTAAGAAAACAAACACCCCAAATGTTGTTTCCAACTTTTGGGGTGCAGTTCAAACCTAAAGATTTTTTTTTATTCTGAACCTCTAAGACTCATAATATCCCGATCAAAAATATAGATATTTTTATCGCCTAACATAGTTAACTTATCGATGATAGTTTGGACAGATGATTCTTCTTCAATCTGCTCTGTTACAAACCATTGAACCCAATTATGAGTAGCAAAATCGTTTTCTTTAAATGCAAGAGCTACAATATCATTGATTGTTCCGGTAATATATTTTTCATGTTCAAGCACCTGGTGAAACATTTTGTTTATACCTTCGAATTCGGCAGGTGGTTTTTCAAAGGCGGGGATTATTGCGTGTCCACCTCTTTCTGTAATAAAATCTACAATTTTCATCATATGCATACGCTCTTCTTCTGCCTGGGCAAATAACCATTTAGCAATACCTGAATAGCCTTCTTTGTCAGCCCATGAAGCCATAGCTAAATATAAATTAGAAGAGTAACCTTCTTTTTCAATTTGTTCGTTTAATATTTTTTCAATTTTCTTTGGTAACATAATGTACAATTTTAAGGTTTTTGTTTTTTTAGTTGAATACTTTATTCAAACTAAATACAAAATAAAAGCACAATTGTTCTATTCTAAGTCTAAATTAAATTCCTGTTTTAGTTTGCCAAGATTCTCATTTTTGGACAGCATATGTTTAAATTTATCTTCAGCAGTATATAACTTTTTTGAATCTTGCTCTAAATCCGTAACAATTAGCTTTAAGTCTATTGCAGAATTTTGGAGTTCGCGTTTTAAGTAAGCCAATAATTCATTTCTTATTTCATTAATTTTTTGTTCTTGTAAATTATTGTCAATAACAAAACTTACCACGTAATCTTTTTCCAGCTTTGGATCTTTTGAAGTAAGGGTATTAAAAATTCGGGGTTTGTTTCCAAGCAAGTTAGAAAAAGCGTGCCACTTTTCAATGAGTTCTTTTTCCGTAAAATTATTTGTTTTATTAAATTCCGGCTCTTCAACAACAGAGTTGTTGTCTGTTCCGGATGTTTCTTCTGATTTCTCAACCTGGTTATCTAAAAGCTTCTTTTTTATTGAAAAGGAAGAAATCCCTCCCGGATTTGGTGGTGGAGTAGTAGCTGTTTGCTTATTTTTAAGGGATTTATCCTTAGCATCATTTTTTTTTATTGCAGAACCTATGACTGGACTTTTTTCCTTTTTTTTAGTATTTGTTGTTGTGTCGGAGGTATCAGGTTTTTCTAATTCAGCGTTTTTTTTTTCGAGGGTTATATTACATAACTCTATGATAGTTAATTCAACGTGCAGTCGCTTATTTCTACTCATCCGGTATGAAACATCACATTTATTAGAAATCTCAAGTGCATGGAACAAAAAGTCAGGATGACAATTTTGGGTTTGCTGTTGATATCTGTTTCGAATATTAGCTCCAACCTCAAGCAATTGTAAGGTAGATTTATCACGTGAAACCAGCAGGTTTCTAAAATGCTCGCTTAATCCATTAATAAAATGATGCGCATCAAACCCTTTATCTAAAATTTCATTAAAAAGCAATAAAGCATTTGATATATCATTTTGAAGGAATGCATCTGTTAAATTAAAATAATAATCATAATCAAGAACATTTAAGTTCCCGATTACATTTTGATAGGTAATATCACTTCCGGAAAAGCTAACCACCTGATCAAAAATTGAGAGAGCATCACGCATTGCTCCATCGGCTTTTTGTGCAATAATATTCAATGCATCAGTCTCATAGTTTATATTTTCATTTTTAGCAATATATTCTAAATACTGCACTGTATCATCGATCTTAATCCGGTTAAAATCAAATATTTGGCAACGAGAGAGGATGGTTGGAATAATTTTATGTTTCTCTGTGGTAGCAAGTATAAATACTGCATGAGCAGGGGGTTCTTCAAGCGTTTTCAAAAAAGCATTAAATGCTTGAGCCGATAACATATGTACCTCATCAATGATATAAATGCTATATTTTCCAACTTGAGGCGGTATCCGAACCTGATCGATTAATTGTCGTATATCTTCAACCGAATTATTAGATGCTGCATCTAATTCATGAATATTATAAGAACGATTGTCGTTAAATGCTTTACATGACTCGCATTCATTACAAGGTTCAACATTCTCGTCAAGATTTTTACAGTTTATTGTTTTCGCAAAAATACGGGCACAAGTTGTTTTTCCAACGCCACGCGGACCACAAAATAAATATGCCTGAGCTAAATGATTGTTCTTAATTGCATTTTTTAAAGTTGTTGTAATAGAAGACTGTCCAACAACTGATTGAAATGTTGAAGGTCTGTATTTTCGGGCTGAAACAATAAAGTTTTCCATAAATTGATATTCTGTTGACATAAACTACAAAGGTAAAATTTTTATAAAAACATCACTTTGTAAATATCTTTTTTTATGATTAATTTTTAAACACTTTTAGGATCATTTACTTACATTATTTTTTGGATGAAATAAAAAATATGTTAATTTTGCAGCTCATTTAATTATAACTAAAAAAATAAAAAATTATGATGAATCAGTACGAAACCGTTTTCATTACAACTCCCGTTTTGTCTGAAGCCCAGATGAAGGAAACGGTTCAAAAATTTATTAAAATTTTAAAAGATGGTGGTGCCGAAATTGAGCACGAAGAATATTGGGGCTTAAAAAAGCTGGCTTATCCCATTCAGAAGAAATCTACCGGTTTCTATTACTTAATTGAATTTAAAGCCGAAGGTGATCTTATCCAGAAACTTGAAACGGAGTACCGAAGAGATGAACGAGTTATCCGGTTCTTAACGTTTAAGATGGATAAATACGCTATTGAGTACAGCAAAAAGAAAAGAAGTAAAAAAGAACAAAAATCGGAGGAATAAGCAATGGCACAAAATCAATCAGAAATTAGATATTTAACTCCCCCAACCGTTGAAATTAAAAAGAAAAAATATTGCCGGTTTAAGAAAAACAAGATTAAGTATATCGATTACAAAGATCCTGAGTTTCTGAAAAAATTTGTTAACGAACAAGGTAAAATTTTACCACGAAGAATCACAGGAACATCGTTAAAGTATCAACGTAAAGTTGCAAAAGCAGTAAAAAGAGCTCGACATTTAGCTCTATTGCCTTACGTAACAGATATGCTTAAATAATTAAACGGAGGATAAAAAATGGAAATAATTCTAAAAGAGGACGTAAATAAACTTGGCCATAAAGATGATATCGTAAACGTTAAAGACGGTTACGCAAGAAATTTTTTAATACCTAATGGATTAGCAGTTATAGCAACAACTTCGGCAAAAAAGATGCACGAAGAAAATAAAAAACAACGGGCGCATAAGGAAGAAAAAATAAAAAATCAGGCCCTCGAAGTTGCTAAAAAACTTGAAAATAAAACGCTTACCATTGGTGCCAAAACCAGTTCTACAGGTAAAATATTTGGTTCAGTTAATACCATTCAAATTGCTGAAAGATTAAAAGCCGAAGGATTTGAAATTGATCGTAAAAATATTACAATTACAGAAGACCAGATTAAAGAAGTAGGAAAATACAAAGCTTCCATCAAGTTACACAAAGAAGTTGTTGTAGATATTGAATTAGAAGTAGTATCTGAATAATTGAACCATTAAAATAATCATTAAAAGCGGTTAACTGTTCTCAGTTAACCGCTTTTTTAATTTCTGTAACAATAATCTGCTACTTAACGGCAATAGTCTCAATCTCAATTAAAGCACCCAGGGGTAACTGAACAACACCATAAGCAGCACGTGCAGGAGGATCTTGTTTGTAATACGATCCATATACTTCATTCATCGCTTTAAAATTTGCCATATCGCTTAATAAACAGGTAGATTTTATTACATTTTTGTATGAATAACCTGCAGCTTCTAATATAGCACCAATATTCTTCATTACCTGTTCGGTTTGCGCCTTAATGCCTTCGGGTATATCTCCGGATTCCGGATTTACAGGTACCTGTCCTGAAATATATAATGTCCCGTTAATTTCAACAGCCTGACTATAAGGACCAATGGCTTTTGGTGCATTTTCTGTATAAATTATTTTTTTCATAACATTAAATTTTAATTGGTTTAAATAAGTAAAAATAACTTATTTTATGCTGTCGGAAAATATTATTATCATGAAAATTTTGATTGTCGATAATTTTGATTCCTTTACGTTTAACCTGGTTCATATACTGGAGCAATTTGCTGCCGAGGTGTATGTTAAACGAAATAACCAGATTGATATGGACGAATTGAAGGAAATGGACAAAATTGTATTTTCACCCGGGCCTGGTTTACCCTCGGATGTGAAAATAATGTATCAAATCATCGACGCTTATAAAGAATGTAAACCTATTTTAGGTGTTTGCCTGGGACATCAGGCTATTGCTCACTTTTTTGGAGCACAACTTTTGAATATGAAAGAGGTAAACCATGGTAGACAAAAACCAACCCAAATAATACAATCCGATTATATTTTTAAAGATATTCCGGCTGAATTTAACTCCGGAAGATATCATTCCTGGATTGTGGATAAAAATAATCTTCCTGCTGAGTTAGAGGTAACATCCGTAGATTCAGAAAACAACATAATGTCTGTTAAACACAAAATATATGATATTCGTAGTGTTCAGTTTCATCCTGAATCTATCATGACTGAATATGGTATAGAGATGCTAAAAAACTGGGTAGAACATTAACTATAAATTATCGTACCATGATTTACGTTTGTCAAATTTCAGAAAATCTCTTAACGTGGAGGCCTTAACATTTATTTGAAAATTATAACTCTGGAATCGTCCTACAGGGACCCAGTTAAAAGACATTTCCCAACAATGCAAATCCCGGTGAATATTTATCGACGTTGTGGATAATTTTCTTTCTGTAATATCGTAGTTCCCTCTGAAACTGATTTTCCATTTAGGAGTTAAGCTAAAATCCCCCGATATACTAAGCGTTTGAGTAATTTTCTTCTCATGCTTAGGCTTCGTAAATAAAAATTTATAATTTGCGGTAAGATTCCATGGAACTTCAAAATCAACATAATTTATTATTTGATCATGATAACCATCCATATTTTGAAATTCATTTCCATCAACACCTCTTAGTGCGCCAGCAGGAGGATTGTTGTTGTCCTGATTCGAATCGCTGCTTTTAGAAGAATTCAGTGAAAAATCAAAGTTAAAATAAGCTCTGGTTAAACGGCCTACATTTCCATTTTTATTCCATTCAAATTGATTGTAAACATTTCCATTTTCGTTAATAGCATATGGATCAACGGCACCACCAAATTTAATTTTTATTTTATTATCCAATAATGATGTACGTCCACTAATGGTTATTGAACTCCAATTTAATGAATCCGCAAAAATGTCATAACTTGTTGAAAGTCTTAATCCTTCAATTATTTTAATCTTCCTTACATTTTCAGATGAATCCTTATCGCTACGTACCTTCATCTCTAAATTATTATTCAATCCCAACGATATTGCTCCATATTGTCCGGGAGCAGAAGGAAGCCGGTATACCCCATTAGCAAACTTTGAATATTCAACTTGTTTATAACGACCTCCTTCAAATATCTCATAGGTATCATAATATTGTGAAACCAATTCTCCTAAATCTGGCCGATAGGATATACTTGCTGAAGGGGTTAATACATGACGCAGGGCAATAATCTTTGCATCTGGTTTCTTAGTCATAAACATACCATAAATATTGGGCCCGACACTTAATGATACGGAAGGATTAAATATTTGAGCATATTTTATCTCTGAAATCGTATCTGTAATTACTTTACCATAGGTATTATTCTCCTCATTATAATAATTTGGATCCCAGTAACGATCAATATAATTTGGATAAAGGATTCCGGTATATTCCAATTTAGGGGATAAATTAAAATACTTTAGCAATTTAAAATTGGTACTTACCGGGATATTATGCTGAAATCCATTTTCAAAATCAGAAAATTCCGTTTCGGTAAACAACAAAGAATCTAAAGTGCTAATTCTGTTTTCTAACTTCGAGGAATACTGTACCTCAATATCTTCATACCATCTGGATTCTCCGGAAGCATTTTTACTACGAAAAGGATATTGCCGGTTCATATTAAATGTTATTACCGGCAATGTTAAATCAACGCTTTTATTATTACTGTTTTGAGATCCTCTGAAGTTTGCATTAAGGCTAAAAGGGGTATCCGGCCATTTTTTTGAATACGAAATACTTGAACTTTTTGTATTTCTGTTTCTATTTTCTATATTTCGGCTATGGATCTGATCATATGAGCTGGAACTGAAATTAACATTAGCATTAAAACTGCTCGTTGGATTTGCTTTAGGGTCTTGTGAATGATTCCAACGTATGCTAAAATCTTTCGATTTAAAATAATCGGGTAATACCTTTTCACTTTTTACTGTTTCTTTATAACTGGCAGAAAAATTACTATTAAACTTGTATCGTTTTTTAAAACGATAATTAATATCTGTACCCCAGGTTCCTAAAGAATATAATTCTCCGGTAACAGATAAGTCCATCTTATCACTTATTCCAAAATAATATCCTCCATCACGCAAAAAGAACCCCAGAGAATTATCTTCTCCATAGGAAGGAATAATAATACCCGATGACTGTTCTTGTTTGCTTGGAAAATATCCAAAGGGGATACCGAGAAAATATAAAGGCAAATCTTCTAAAACCAGATAAGAATAACCTGAAATAATTTTATCTCCCGGAATAACTTTCGCTTTTGACATAGACAAGTAAAAGTGGGGATGTTCGGGATTATCACATGTCGTGTATTTCCCGTTTTTCATTAAAAACTGGTCGTCATCCAGTTTTTTGGTTAATTCACTATGCAAATACCCCTGTTCTTCTTCGGTAAATACTTCCTGAATATATCCCTTTTTAGTATTAAAATTATATTTTATGGTTTTGGCTTCAAACTTTTCCGTTTTCTCTTTAAAAACAGGTTTCCCGACAAGTGTACCGGTACTATCCTCAACCCCTCGGGCAAAAACAACATTATTTTCCTGATCATATTCTATATAATCAGCTTCTAAGGTAATGTCGCCATATTCAATTTTAGCCATATTGTATAAGTAAACTCTTTTCTGATCCCGTGATAATACGATTGAGTCTGAGGCATTATAGATAACTCTGGTTTCAATAATATTCTTGCTTTCTGTTTCTTGTACAGAATCCTTTGCAGGTGTAGGTGGTGGCAATAATTCTTCTCTACTAACTAAAATAGAATCATTATCAATGGTTTTTATTCCTACGGTATCTACTTGTGCAAACAAGCAATCGGGTAAAAAAACCAAAAGAATTATATAAAAAACAAAATATCTAAATTTTATATGCAATTTTATTATACTATTTTTGTTCAGTTATAGTTTTCAATTTGAAGTTTCAAAACTAACTAAAATATTATATACATTATATATGAAGAGGTATTTAAAATTTATTTTTTTTAAACAAAAAAGATACCATAAGCTGATTTTTCTAATGCTATTTTTCCTATCATTATTTTCTAATATATATTGTCAAAACGACAATAAATATTCCCTCAACACAGTAGTAATCGATCCCGGTCATGGGGGGAAAGATTCCGGCGCTTCAGGAAAAATTGCCAAAGAAAAGGATATTGTCTTAGCCATTGCCCAAAAGTTAGGTACATATATCGAAGAAAATTTACCTGATGTAAAAGTTATTTATACCCGGACAACAGATGTTTTTGTTCCTTTACACAAACGTGCAGAGATAGCTAATAAAAATAAAGCTGATTTATTTATTTCGCTCCATCTTAATGGAAACAAAAATATCCGCGCTTATGGTACCGAAACTTATGCTATGGGGATTCATAAAACCGACGGAAACCTGGAAGTGGCCAAAAAAGAAAATGCAGCCATTCTTTACGAGGAAGATTATACATCTAAATACGAAGGATTTGATCCTCATTCTTCCGAATCGTATATCATCTTTTCATTTCTTCAAAATACTTTTTTAGAACAAAGCTTAAATTATGCTGCTTTTGTTGAAAATGAATTTGAATCCAGAGCCTTAAGAAAAAGCAGAGGAGTAAAACAAGCTGGTTTTCTTGTACTTTGGCAAACAACCATGCCCAGTGTATTGATTGAAGCCGGTTTTTTAACCAATCCGCAAGAAGAAAAATTTCTTCTGTCAAAACAGGGACAGGATTATATAGCCTCGGCAGTTTACAGAGCTTTTAAAAACTACAAAAATGCTATTGAAGCCAAAAGTAAATTTTCAACAAAAATTGATTCCCTTGAAAAACATCAAGATGAAGATAGCCCTGTATTTTTTAAAATTCAAATCGCATCAGCCCGTAATCCAATCGAAAAAAAAGATCCTTTTTTTAAAACCATTGAAAATATCGAAGAAATAAAATATAATGGAACGTATAAATATACGGTTGGTTCATCTTCAGATTATAACGAAATTAATAAACTGAAAAGCAGCATCGAAGACCAATATCCTGATGCTTTTGTCATTGCAGTAGATAGTACAGGAAATATTATACCTTTACAAAAAGCATTAAAAATTAAAAATAACTAAATCTACAAAAATGAAAATAAGAAAAGAAACAAAAATAGGAATAGCTGTTGTTATTATTTTAGCATTTTTTGTTTGGGGATTCAGTTTTTTAAAAGGTAAAAATTTATTATCATCCAATTATCACTATTTTGCCATTTATGAACACATTGAAGGATTAGAAGAAGCAAGTCCTGTTCATTTAAGCGGGTACAAAGTTGGGGTAGTTGAATCCATAAAATTTCATGAAAAAGATAGACGCAAGATTGTCGTTCGTTTCTCCGTAAGTAAAAATGTAAAAATACCTCAAGAATCATCTGCTGTAATTTATCCTGAAACACTAATTGCCGGAAAAGCAATAAAACTATTATTTTCAGAAACAGATAATTTTTATCATTCAGGAGATACTATCCCCGGGGTGCTCGAAAAAAACTTAATGACAAGCTTAAGCGAAGAGTTACTGCCTGTAAAAAATAAAATTGAAAATCTTGTTGTGTCTATGGATTCGGTTATAGCTATTTTTGACAATACCCGAAGAGATAATCTCAAAAAATCACTAGATAATATTCATCATATTAGTGACGACCTGGAAAACTTAGTTGATTCAGAAAAGGTAAGATTGAAAAATATTTTATCTAATGTAGAATCTATTTCGGGCAATCTTAAAAATAATAATGAACAAATAACGACCATCCTCGAGAATTTTTCAAACATAAGTGATTCCCTAAACCAGGCAAATATTAAATCTACCCTGTTAAATGCAAACAAAACCCTTGCAGAATTTAGTGAAATTTCTGCAAAAATTAATCAGGGCGAAGGTACGATTGGCATGTTAATCAACAACGACTCACTTTATGTTAATCTTAATAATTTAGCCGCTGATTTAGACAGCCTTGTAATTGATTTGAATGAAAATCCAAATCGCTACGTACATTTTTCATTGTTCGGAAAAAAGAAGAAAGATTAAGGATAAAAAAATCCTCTATTAGATTAGATTAAATATAAATTTCGTTTTTTTTCGAAAAAAAATCGAATAAAAAAATTAATTCAGAAATTATTCTTTAGGTAATACTATTAAAACTTTAGTTAACAATTTCTTAACATACAAATGAAATAAGTAGCTAATAATCAACATGTTAATTTTATTTTATTTTTTTTTAAATTTTAATAGACTGATTCAAAACTCAATATAATTTATTTGAAAAATACAATAGAATTTATATTTTTTTTTCATGATTTTTTTCACAATTTTGTTAGAGCAATTAAAGAGAAAGTAGAAATTATTAAAATCACAGAACGCTAAATGGATAGTAAAAAGTATCAGGAGGTTTGGGACAATTGCTTAAAAATTATTAAAGATAATGTACCTTCTATCAGTTTTAGAACATGGTTTGAACCTATAGTACCCCTGAAGTTAGATGATAATATTCTTACCATTCAGGTGCCAAGTCCCTTCTTTTATGAATATTTAGAAGAACAGTACATTGACATTTTAAGGAAAACACTCCGTAAAGAGCTGGGTAATAACGCTAAATTAGAGTATAGCGTTGTGATGGAAAACAGCTTATATTCTAACAACAAGCCATTTACCGTAAGATTCCCAACCAATAACAAAACAGAACTTAAAAACAAACCGGTTTCGGTTCCCCTAAATTCAGAAGAAAAATCTATTAAAAATCCATTTATTATCCCCGGCATCAAGAAACTACATGTCGACCCAATGCTAAATCCCGACAATAATTTTACTAATTTTGTCGAAGGGGAGTGCAACCGGTTAGCCAGATCAGCCGGTAATGCGGTAGGCGATAATCCAGGGGGAACGGCTTTTAATCCACTTTTTTTATATGGTGAATCAGGATTAGGTAAAACACATCTGTCGCAAGCCATTGGGATTAAAGTAAAGGAAAAATTTCCTGAGAAAACAGTACTATATGTAAATGCCAATAAATTTCAAACCCAGTTTGTAGAATCTGTACGTAACAATAATAAAAATGACTTTCTTCATTTTTATCAAATGATTGATTTACTTATTATTGATGATGTACACGAATTTGCGGGAAAAGAAAAAACACAGGATATCTTCTTTCATATTTTCAACCACTTACATCAGTCGGGAAAACAGCTTATCTTAACATCAGACAAGCCTCCGGTTGAAATGCAGGGAATGGAACAGCGCTTACTCTCCCGCTTTAAATGGGGATTATCTGCTGACTTGCAATCACCTGATTATGAAACAAGAATTGCCATTTTAAAACAAAAAATATATAACGATGGTATTAATATCCCTGATGAAGTTATTGACTATATTGCATCACATATAACTTCGAACATTAGGGAACTGGAAGGAGCGCTTATTTCTCTTTTAGCCCAATCTACGCTAAACAGAAAAGAAATTACCTTAGAGCTGGCCAAAATGATGATTGACAGGCTGGTTAAAAATTCAAAAAAGGAAATATCTGTTGATTATATTCAAAAGGTGGTATGTGATTACTTTAATCTTTCACCTGATTTATTACAATCCAAAACCCGAAAAAGAGAGATTGTACAAGCCAGACAAATAGCCATGTACTTTTCCAAGTCTTTAACCAAGTCGTCATTAGCATCTATCGGCGCTTTAATTGGGGGAAAAGATCATGCTACCGTACTACATGCCTGCAAAACAGTAAATAATTTAATGGATACTGACAAACGCTTTAAAAATCAGATAGAAACCATTGAAAAAAAATTAAAAGTTTAAGTTAAAGCTCCTTCGGGAGCTTTTTTTACTACCCATTAACACAAGATATACAAACTCTTTTAATTAACTTCATTATTTTTTAGATAAAATATTTTTTACCTATTCGATGCCCAGTTCAAAATCAATGAATCCAAATACCCTCATAAATGAAAAATGGCTTAAAGCTTCAATCATAGGGACTTTTTGGGCTGCTTCGGAAATTGTTTTAGGAAGTTTCTTACATAATCTAAAAATCCCTTTTAGTGGGAACATCTTAACAGCTATAGGAATTATTCTTTTAATTTCAATTAGTTATACCTGGAAAGAAAAAGGACTCTTCTGGCGTGCCGGTTTAATATGCGCCATCATGAAAACCTTATCGCCCAGTGCTGTTATTTTCGGCCCTATGATTGCTATTTTCAGTCAGGGTTTACTTTTGGAAACTTTCACCCGGATTTTTGGACGGACCCTTGCCGGTTATACACTGGGAGGTATGTTTGCTATGTCGTGGAACCTCTTTCAAAAAATAATTAACTATATTATTTTTTATGGGCACAACATTATTGAAATATATAAAAGCCTTGTTAAGTATGCACAAAATCAACTAAACCTATTTTTTGAAACACTATGGTTTCCCCTACTCATTCTTTTAGTACTATATAGTTTGTTCGGTTTAATAGCTGCCGTAATTGGCATAAAAGCCGGCCGGGCCATAAAAGCAAGGAATAAAAATTTAAAAGATTTTCAACCTTTAAGCCATATAAACCAAAGATGGGACACTAAAAATCCCGATTTTAACTACTCCATTTTCTGGTTATTTGCTAATTTATTTTTAATTGCTATCGGACTCGTGCTCATTAATTTTACTTCATGGTCTTTTTGGAGTCTTTCCACCATTACGATTGTAAGCATTTGGTTAGTCAGATATAAACGTGCATTGCGCAAACTAACCCAATCAAAATTCTGGATTTATTTTTTTGTTATTACCATGGCAGCTGCTTTTGTATTTACCAAGATTCAATCTATGCGTTTAGATAGCGGATTATTAATCGGATTACAAATGAATTTCAGGGCTGTTATTATCATCATAGGATTTTCGGTATTAGGAACCGAGTTGTATAACCCCAACATTCGAAACTTCTTTCTAAAATCATCCTTTAAACAGCTACCTATAGCCCTGGAACTGGCATTTAGCAGCCTACCTGCAACAATTTCCTCGTTGCCTGATGTAAAAAATATCGTAAAAAACCCAGTAACCATACTTCATCAAATAGTAGCACAAGCAGAATGGAGGTTAACCGAAGTTAAAGAGCAAATGAATTTTACGCAGAAAGTATTTATTCTTACCGGAAGCATTGGACAGGGTAAAACAACATTTATTCAAGATATCGTTCAAAGTTTTCAATCAAAAGGGATTACGGTAGGTGGAATTTATTCACCCAGGGTTATGCAAGACAAAACAACCGTAGGATATGATATAATTGACATTAATACCAATGAAAGAGAAATTTTTTTACGTCAACGCTCCCTGGATAACAGGTTAAAAATTGGACGTTTCAATATAAACCTGCAAGGCTTACAAAAAGGAATAAAAACCTTAAAAAGTTCTATTGATACAAATACTCAAATCGTAATTATAGATGAAGTTGGAAAACTTGAACTGGATAATAATGGTTGGGCTTCAGGGATCGATGAGCTGATTAAAAATGCGCAAAATCATCTTTTACTGGTTATACGAGACCGCTATATAGAACAGATAATTAAAAAGTGGGAAATTAAGAATTATCAGATTTTTGATATAAAAAAAAATACTTTTACAAGTATTAACAATACTATTCATCGCTCGATTATTCAACCTAATTAAAAAATTTTTATAATCAGTTATTGTATTTATATTGCCTAATAATCAACATCCAAGACTTTTATTTTTTAATGGATCGGTTTTCTTCTTCCTACTTTAATGGTTAAGAACTCTTCCGATAAATAAAAATGGATGATCTACGCTCCTTTTTTGCTCCGGGTATATATTCCTTAATAAAACATTTTGAAGTAGTGCATTTTATACTTCAGAATCATTACTGTCTGATAAAAAATAAATAAAATCAAGGTTTCAATTCCTGAGTTGTATTATGATTTCAATATTCCGCGGCATGTTTGTTATCTGCAAGGAATATTTTTGTTGCTTGCCGCGGGTTGGTTGGGTAGCAACCATGCCCCCCCGGTGAACCGGAGGGTTATGCTCATAGATTGCAATTTGCGGTTTGTTTTATAAATGGGTAAACCTTCCGGGTTTAAACAATTGTTTTTCCCGGGAAGATGATTATTTTTATTGTATGGCGATTCTTGTCCGGATTGGCATTGTCCGGCGAGCCGAAAAACAAGCACAGTGAGCGTTAAAAAAAATCTGCTGTTTGAACCGAGCGTTTTGTGCGAGCTCGCCGAAGGCAACCACTGACCGGAGGGAAGTGCAAGTTCAGATTTTTTAGCTCACATCGCGTAGTTTTTCGAGTGAGGCGGGCGTAGCCTTGAATTTCTTTGCGTACTTTCT
>JBNJFS010000016.1:0-23432 GCA_051747085.1 Bacteroidota bacterium | reverse complement strand
TAATGAAAAAATAAGTGGCCGTGATGTTATTGTTCTTGAAGATATTGTGGATACCGGAATTACTTTAGAACAGATTATAAAAGAGCTGAAAAAATTCGGAGCAACAAGCGTAAAGATTACAACTCTTCTCTTAAAACCCGAAGCATATAATAAAGATATCGGAATCGATTATGTAGGTATGGAAATCCCTAATGATTTTATTGTTGGGTATGGGCTGGATTACGATGGTTTGGGAAGAAATCTTCCGGATATATATACCCTGAAAAGTTAATTTACTAAATGTTAAATGTTGTTTTGTTTGGCCCGCCAGGGGCAGGGAAAGGTACGCAATCGAAAAAAATAATTGCAAAATACCGGTTAAAACATATTTCTACCGGAGAGATATTGCGTAAGTTAATTAAAGAGAGAAGTCCTTTAGGGATAGAAGCACAGAAATATATTGATAAGGGGTATTATGTTCCTGATGAAATGGCTGTTGATATTATTCAAAAGGAAATTAAAAAATATCCACAAGCCGAAGGTTTTATTTTTGATGGTTTCCCACGAACCATTCCGCAGGCAAACCAACTGGAAAATATTTTATCTGTAATGAGAGCCAAAGTTAATGTGATGATTTCCCTCGAAACCGATGAAAAAGCGATTATTGAACGTTTAACGCATCGATATAATAATTCGGGTAGGCCTGATGATAAAAGCATCGATGTTATAAAAAAAAGAATAGCTATCTACAATACGAATACTAAAATCCTGAAAGATTATTATAAATCAATGGGAAAATGTGAATCGGTTTATGGAATTGGAAAAATTGATGTTATCTTTGATAAAATTTGTTCAATAATGGAAAAATATAAATAGATGACAGGTTCTAATTTTGTTGATTATGTGAAGATATTTCTCCGTTCGGGTAGAGGAGGAGCAGGTTCTCCTCATTTGCACCGCGAAAAGTTTGTACCTAAAGGTGGACCGGACGGTGGAGATGGTGGACGCGGCGGACATGTTATTCTTAAAGGAAATGCACAGTTATGGACCCTGTTACATTTAAAATATCAAAAACATATTTTTGCCACCAGTGGACAGGCGGGCGGCAGTGCTCAACGGACAGGGGCTGATGGAAAAGATGTAATTGTCGAAGTTCCTTTGGGAACCGTTGCAAAAGATGCTGAAACCAATGAAGTGTTAGCCGAATTGACCAAAGATCAGCAGGAGCAAATAATTCTTGCGGGGGGAAGAGGAGGACTGGGGAATACCCATTTTAAATCATCTACCAACCAAACACCCCGATATGCACAGCCAGGCGAAGAAGGGAAAGAAGGATGGTTTATTTTGGAACTAAAAATACTGGCTGATGTTGGTTTAGTTGGTTTTCCAAATGCCGGAAAATCGACATTACTATCCGTTGTATCGGCTGCGAAACCCAAAATTGCCGATTATCCGTTTACAACGCTTGTTCCTAACCTGGGAATTGTCTCATACCGCGATATGCAATCGTTTGTTATGGCCGACATTCCGGGAATAATCGAGGGCGCCCACGAAGGAAAAGGCCTCGGGCATCGTTTTTTACGCCATATTGAAAGAAATGCCATGCTTCTTTTTATGGTTCCCTGCGATAGCGATAATATACATGACGAATATAGAACACTCCTGTCGGAAATTGAAAAATATAACCCTGAACTGTTAGACAAAAAAAGGCTGCTGGCTATTACCAAATCCGATATGCTCGATGATGAGTTGATGCATGAGATGAAAAAAGATTTACCTCAAATCCCTTATCTCTTTATTTCTTCGGTGGCACAAAAAGGAATCCGGGAGTTAAAAGATATGATTTGGAAACAACTTCATTCGGACTAGTCGTATGTTAGAAATATTAAAAAACATAGATACCCAGCTTTTCATTTTTTTAAATGGAATAAATTCACCGTTCTGGGATCAGGTTATGTGGTGGTTCTCCGGAAAGTTTTTTTGGCTGCCCATGTATTTAATAATGATTGCATATATCATCTTTAAACAAAGGTGGAAAGCAATCATTACATTGCTTTTTATTGCCCTGGTTGTAACGCTGGCCGACCAGATCTCAGTTCACGCTTTCAAAGAGGTTTTTCAACGGTTGCGTCCCTGCCATAATCCTGAACTGCAAGATATTGTTCATCTGGTAAATAATAAATGTGGAGGGCTGTATGGGTTTGTATCTTCGCATGCAGCTAATACATTTGCAGTGGCTTTCTTTCTTAAGAAATTAGTTGAACAAAAGTATTTTTCTGTTTTTATTATTTTATGGGCTGTAGTTGTATCCTATAGCAGGATATATTTAGGTGTTCATTATCCGTTTGATGTGATTGGCGGTGCAATCTTAGGATCTATAATAGGGATTTCCGTTTTTTACCTTTATCAATACACATCGAAAAAAATAGTCAAACAAATTTAATTTCGGATTGTTATCCATTTTAATTTATTATTAAATTGAATAATTATGCTTTGTATAAAAAATCCGGAAACCAACCCCTATTTTAATCTGGCAGCCGAAGAATACGTACTTAAAAATTTTAAAGAAAACTGTTTTATGCTTTGGCGCAACAGACCCTCTATAATTGTTGGCAAGCATCAGAACACCCTGGCCGAAATAAATATCGATTATGTAAACGAAAATAATATTGATGTGGTAAGAAGGCTTTCGGGAGGAGGTGCTGTATTTCATGATTTGGGAAACCTGAACTTTACTTTTATAAGAAATGCGGGGAATGAAGGTAATTTGGTTGATTTTAAAAAATATACTCAACCGGTGATTGATGTGCTGAAACAATTAGGTGTGGATGCAAAATTTGAAGGACGTAACGATATTATGATCAATGGCCGAAAAGTATCTGGTAATGCAGAACATATCTTTAAACGAAGAGTGTTACATCATGGAACGTTATTATTTTCATCCGTAATGGGCGATTTATCGAAAGCATTAAAAATTAATCCTTTAAAATATCAGGACAAAGGAGTGAAATCGGTACGTAGCCGTGTAACTAATATTAGCGAACATTTACCTGAAAAAATGTCTGTTATGGAGTTTCATGATAAAATTTTTGATTTTATGGTAAAATCAGAAAAAGATGCCGTATTATATGAATATACTGATGATGATATTGATAAAATTAATCAATTAGCCGAAAAAAAATATAATTCCTGGGACTGGAATTTTGGTTACTCTCCAAAATATAATTTCGAGAAACTTATCAGAACCCCTGGGGGGAATTTGGAAATTCATCTAAATGTTGAGAAAGGAATCATTTCTGACCTAAAAATTTATGGTGATTTTTTTGGTGAAAAAGATATTGTAGATATTGAAGACTTACTTAAACATAAAAGACATCAGGAGGATGAAATTCGTGAAGTTTTAGAAGGCAATGATTTTGAAAAATATTTTCACAATATTTCCATTAACGAATTTATTTCTGCTCTTTTTTAAATTTTATCTGCTGTTTTACCTGTTTTTTTAGACGTTAATACTGGTTTATGTTAAAATAGTATTAATAGTGTTGACATGGGTTAATATTATTTGTAAATTTAATTGAATATTTTATTAACCTCTGTAAGTATACCTGTTCAATATATTTTTAACCCTAAAAACCCAGGATTATGTATAAAAAGATGATTGTTTTATGTTTGTTATCGGTACCCATATTTTTTACAGCATGTAAAAATAAAACCGAAAAACAGCAAACTCAAAAGCAGACAAAAATAGACAAATTGTTAGCGAATTATGCTGATGTAGAATTAACAACTGATTTGAGTGTTTTAAGCAAAAATCAGCAAGAGATGCTACCCCACCTTTTTGAAGCAGCCAAAATTATTGATGAACTATACTGGATTCAAACCTGTGGAGATAAAGAAAAATACTTACATTCAATTACCAATGAGAAAATTCGGAAATATTTTCATATCAACTATGGCCCCTGGGATAGGCTTAACGGAATGAAGCCTTTTGTAGATGACATAGGAGCGAAACCTAAGGGAGCTAACTTTTATCCGGAGGATATGACATATCAAGAATTTGATGCCTTTGACAATCTTAAAAAGTTTGATTCGTATACTCTTGTACGTAGAAATGAAGTGAGTGGCCTTCAGACGGTTCCTTATCATAAAGCCTATAAAGATAAATTGGAAAAAATAGCAGAATTAATGAAGCAAGCAGCCTCATTAGCCGAAGATAGTGATTTTGAAAATTATCTTTTTAAAAGAGCTGATGCATTATTAAATGATGACTATTACCAAAGTAATATCGCATGGATGATGATGAAAGATAATGTTGTTGATTTTATTGTTGGACCTATTGAAGATATCGATGACAGACTTTACTATTCTAAAGCTTCTTATCAATCGATGGTACTCGTCAGAGATGTTGAATCGAGCAAAAACATGGAGAAATATTCATTATTAGTCCCTTATTTACAGAAAAATTTGCCGGTGGATGAAAAATATAAAAAGGAATTTCCCGGAGCTCTCTCGGATATTATGGTATATGATGTTATTTATTGTTCAGGAAACTGGAATGCCGGAAGTAAAAAGATTGCTATTACTTTACCCCGCGACGGTAGAGTGCAGTTAGAAGTAGGTAGTCGAAAATTACAATTTAAAAATGTAATGGAAGCAAAATTTGAAAAAATTTTAAAACCGATTGCCCATCTACTTATTGATAAAGATCAAAGAAAACATGTTAAGTTCGATGCTTTTTTCCAAAACACCATGTTTTACGAAGTTGGTAGCGCCCTGGGGTTAAAAAATATGGTAACCCAAAAAGGACCCGTTCGTGATGGGTTAAAAGATCAATATAATGTGATTGAAGAGTGTAAAAATGATATTTTGAGTCTGTTTTTTTTAACTAAACTCCATGAAATGGGTGAACTAAAGGAAGCAGATCTTATGGATAATTATGTTACGTATATGGCCGATATTTTTCGTTCCGTTCGTTTTGGGATCTCTAACGATCAGGGTGTTGCTAACATGATTAGATTTTATTATTTCAAGGAAAAGGGTGCATTTACCAGAAACATTAAGCTTGGAACGTATAAAATTGATTTTGAGAAAATGCAAAAAACAATGCTCCAACTGGCCGAAGAGATATTATTAATTCAGGGAGATGGTAATTATGATGCGGCTAAAAAATTGGTCGACCAGAAAGGTTATATCAGAGATGAACTCTTAGATGATTTATACAGAATTCAGAAAGAAAATATTCCCAAAGATGTGGTATTTGAACAAGGATTAGATGTGCTTGGGTTAGAAGATTAAAATGAAAAAGAGGGTGTCTGAAAAGTTCATTAAACGATAGTTAATGTGAAGCGACCTAAAAGTCTTCGGGATTATAGGGAGGCCGGTTTTTTAACGACTTCCCTACAGGAAACAGAAGGGGAAAAGTCGTTGAAACAATATTGGACACGCTCTTTTTTTATTCCTTTTTATTTTCGTCTGGCAATGGTTCATAACCATAAGCAATACCTTCTATAAAATAGGTAGGTGCTTCTCCAAAACCACCCACAGACTCTTCTTTTGTTATCAACACAATTAATCCGCCTAAGTTAGCTGTCTTCTTTTGAATACGTATCGTTGCACTTTTTTTGGCCGACTTGGCACTCCGGCTTCCTGCTGATGATCTTGCGTCTACTTTCCCCAGTTCGTATAATCCGGATACATCATCTTTAGAATCGGTAACAATTACTGTTTTCCAGTCGCCCTCATCAACCATCATAAAAACAGGTTTGTTAAATACTTCAACCCGTCCGTTGCTAAAGATGATTTTTTGTATTTGCTTTCTTTCTAAGGTAACCGTTTCATCATCGCCTGGCTCATTATAACGAACAGTAGCTGCTGAAATGTTTTTTATGTCAACAATCTTCTTTCTTCCACCCAGCATATAAATAGTATCTAAGTTGTTGGTCTCATCCTCCTGTGAAAAAGAAGGTAAACTAATGAATATTATAAAAAACAGGGTTAGAATGGTTTTTATCTTCATAATTTATACTGTTTTTTTGCTCAATTGAGCTTGTGAAATTAATAAGTTATCATTAAATAATCAAAAAATGTACCATTTTTACTATCCATTTATAATTTACCCCAAATAAATTCGTCTGATTTATTGGGTTTTTAGAAAAAACAATTTTAAAAATGTATTTTTGATACGTATTTTAATCCGTCAACTTAATCATGATAAAAAAAATTCTTTATTCAGTATATATTTGGATTATTGTATTATTAACAGTACTATTCCTTACGCCAGTTTTTCTTGTCATTTGGGGGTTTACTTTTTGGTTCGATAAGCGGCTTTATTTTTTGAATTGTTTTTCGATTTTTTGGGGAAGTCTGTATACCAGGCTGATTCCCTGGTGGAGAGTTCGTGTTGAGGGAAAAGAAAAGATAAAAAAGGATAAAACATATATTATCATAGCTAATCATCAATCAATAGAAGATGTTATTGTAATGTATCGGTTAGGGGTTCCTTTTCGATGGGTTTCTAAGGCAGAGGTCTTTAGGATACCGGTTTATGGTTGGCTTATGCGTTTAAAGGGAGATATAAGATTACTACGGACGAGCAAAGCCAGTATAAAAAAAATGATTGTCGATGGAGAAAAAGTACTTAGGTTAGGTTGTAATATGATTATTTTTCCCGAAGGAACACGCTCTAAAGATGGGCGGTTGGGAAATTTTAAAGAAGGAGCATTCAGGTTGGCTTATACCACCAAAAGACCCATTCTGCCCGTTATTATATCTGGCACAGTGCCTAATATTCTTAATCGTTATGGTTTGTTTTACGGGAAACATACGGTTACGTTAAAAATTTTAGACGATATACCCTATGATAATTTTTGTAATCTGGATGTAAAAGAATTTACAAAACAAACCCGTGATATTTTCGAAAATGAATGGTCAAAAGTAGAATAATTAAGTATGTCAGCATTCGATAGTAAAAATATCTATAAAAGTAGAGTTCAAACTTTCCAGCTAAAAGAATCCCACATTAAGCAGAAAACTATATGGCTTGGGGTGTTTCGGTTTGTTTCATTTGTTCTTTTTTGCGTTGGGGTTCTGCTGGCTGTAAAAGATTTTTCCTGGATTAAAATAGCCATATCCATTGCATGGGTTGCTGTATTTGTTGGGCTTGTTGCTTTGCATGCAACTCAAAATCAAAAACTAAAACTGGTGCAGCGTTTAATCCAAATAAACAAGCTGGAACTTAAAGCATTGCATTATGATTTTGCTGCATTTAATAATGGAGAGCAGTTCACTCATCGGGATCATGCTTATGCATATGACCTGGATTTATTTGGTGAAGGTTCTCTGTTTCAGTATTTAAATCGGACTTTTACTCAAGCAGGAAGAACATTCTTAGCCAACAGGTTATTAAATCCCCTGCTTGACAAACAAAAGATTGAACATACACAGCAAGCCGTTCAGGAGCTATCCAAAAAAATTGATTGGCGACAGTATTTACAAGCTACCGGCATGTTAGTACAAATTTCGCCCGATGATAACCAGAAAATTAATTTATGGATTAATGAGCCTGAGTATTTCATCCATAAATGGTATTATAAATTGATTGTTTGGATCTTTCCATTATTAACAATCCTCTCATTATTTTTATTAATTGTTGGATGGTTGCATTATTCGGTATTCGCTTTCCTGGCTTTATGCCAGTTGTTGTTTGCCAGTATTATCATGCGCCGTACGAATAAAGAACAACGAATAATTACTGAAGAAGCAGCCATTTTAAAAAATTATCATCAATTGATTCAAATAATTGAAGATTCTTCATTTCATAGTTTTGAGCTTAATCAACTGAAAAAAAAGTTTTATGTAAATCAAAATAAACAACCTGCCAGTAATATTATAAAGAAACTTACCCGTATTATTGATGCTTTTGACTCGCGGTTAAACTTAATGGTAGGGTTGGTATTAAATGCCACGTTAATGTGGGATTTGTTATCGTTAATGCGTTTAGAAAGGTGGAAAAAACACTACGGTAAAAATATAACGCAATGGATTGATGCGATTGGACAGCTGGATGCATATTGCAGTATGGCAGATTTTACAAGTAAACATCCGGAGTTTGTTTTTCCCGAAATAGTAAACCATGTCGTTTTAGATACTAAAGAACTCGGACATCCCCTAATCTTCCCTGAAAAAAGAGTTGATAATGATTTTAAAATCGATAAATCAGGACAAATAAATATAATTACCGGAGCAAATATGGCCGGGAAAAGCACTTTCCTGCGTACGATAGGTGTTAATTTTATTTTAGCAATGACGGGTATGCCGGTTTGTGCAAAACAGTTTAACTTTAGGTTGATGCATCTTTTTTCAGGGATGCGTACTTCTGATTCGCTCAAAGAAAACGAATCCTATTTTTATGCCGAGTTAAAAAGGTTAAAGGAAATCATTAATGAGTTAAAATCGGGAAAGGAACTGTTTATTCTTTTGGATGAAATATTAAAAGGGACAAATTCTGTGGATAAAGCCAAAGGATCATGGAAATTTGTCGAACATTTAATCCGGCTTAACGCAACAGGTGTTATTGCAACACACGATTTAACGCTGTGTGAGCTGGAAAACAAAAATCCCGGGAAAATAAAAAATCAATGTTTTGAAGTAGAAATTAGCGGAGAGAAAATTTTCTTTGATTATAAATTGCGCAATGGAATAACAAAAAATATGAATGCTTCGGTATTAATGAAACAAATGGGTATTTTTTAGTTGTTGATAACTTTTCAACAACCTTGTACTTCATATTATAATTGGTTTTTATTTATTTTGCATCATTTAACTATTTATTAACAGTTTCTTACGTAAGCCTGTTGATAAACAATTTTATCAGGGAATTTTCTTTTGGTTATATTTACGAAAATTTAGCAGAAATGACGACGAATTATACAGAAGATAGTATTCGAACGCTCGAGTGGAAAGAACATATCCGGAAACGTCCCGGGATGTACATTGGCAAGCTGGGTGATGGCTCATCTCCTGATGATGGAATTTATGTATTACTCAAAGAAGTAATGGATAATTCTATTGATGAGTTTATGATGGGATTTGGAAAAACAATTGATATTGAGGTTACTGATAATAGTGTAAGAATTAGAGATTATGGCCGGGGGATCCCTTTGGGAAAATTAATGGATGTTTCCTCAAAAATGAATACCGGGGCTAAGTACGATTCAAAAGTGTTTAAAAAATCTGTCGGATTAAACGGAGTAGGTATCAAAGCGGTAAATGCTCTTTCCGAAAATTTTCGTATCGAAGCATATCGTGAAGGCGAAAGAAAACAAATAGAGTTTGAAAAAGGAAATGTTGTACTAGATGCTCAGGTTCAGTCAACGAAGGAGAAAAACGGAACCATGGTTTCTTTTGAGCCCGATAAAGATCTTTTTGGCAGTTACCACTACATGAAAGAGTATGTGGAATCAATGGTAAGAAACTATGTTTACCTCAATTCCGGATTGGTTATTCGATTAAATGGCGAGAAATTTTTCTCTGAGAACGGATTACGTGATTTGTTGGAAGAAAATATGAGCTCCGATGGAATTTATCCGATTATTCATATCAAAGGAGATGATATTGAAATTGCAATAACCCACGGAAATCAATATGGAGAAGAATATTACAGCTTTGTAAACGGACAGCATACTACCCAGGGAGGGACTCATTTAGCCGCTTTTCGTGAGGCCTATGTGAAAACAATTCGTGATTATTACCGAAAAGATTTTGAACCTTCTGATATACGCATGTCAATTGTTGCTGCTGTCAGTCTTAAGGTAGAAGAACCGGTTTTCGAATCACAAACCAAAACCAAGCTTGGATCAAAAAACATTTCCCCCAATGGAGTATCTATCCGTAATTTTATTGCCGATTTTTTAAAAAACGAATTAGATAACTACTTGCATAGAAACCAGGAAACAGCAGATACCCTGTTAAAGAAAATTCATGAATCGGAAAAAGAACGAAAAGCGATTTCGGGGATTAAAAAACTGGCTAAACAACGAGCCAAGAAAGCGAGTCTGCATAATCGGAAACTTCGCGATTGCAGGGTTCATTATAACTCAAACGATGAGCGAAAAAATGATACCATGATTTTTATTACCGAGGGTGACTCAGCGAGTGGTTCCATTACAAAGTCGCGCGATGTAAACACCCAGGCTGTTTTTAGCTTAAAAGGAAAGCCATTAAACACGTATGGGTTAACCAAGAAAATTGTTTACGAAAACGAAGAATTTAATTTGTTGCAGGCTGCCTTGAATATTGAAGAAGGTATTGAGCACTTACGATACAAAAGTGTAATTGTTGCTACGGATGCTGATGTTGACGGAATGCATATCCGGCTGTTATTATTAACATTCTTTTTGCAATTTTTTCCTGATCTGATTAAAAACGGGCATTTGTTTATTCTTCAAACACCTTTATTTAGAGTAAGAAATAAAAAAGAAACCGTTTACTGTTATAGTGAAGAAGAAAAGAACCAGGCGATCAAAAAATTAAAAAACAGTCCGGAAATAACGCGCTTTAAAGGATTGGGAGAAATATCTCCCGATGAATTTAAACATTTTATCGGCAAAGATATTCGGCTTGACCCGGTAAGGTTACGTCGCGAAGATGCCATAAATGAACTGCTGGAATTTTATATGGGTAAAAATACACCTGAAAGACAGGATTTTATTGTTGATAATCTTAATATTGATGTGATTGAAGAACGATAACCTGAATCGTAACATATAGATGAAAAAAATATTTTAAATATTGGGGATACAGGAATGAGTACTGAGAATAAAGATAATCTTGAACAATCTGAAAATAAAGAATTAGCAAAAGACACTAATACAGAAGGTAAAGAGAAATCAGGAGATGAATTGCATAAAATTATGCAATTGTCGGGAATGTATAAAGACTGGTTTCTTGATTATGCGTCGTATGTGATTCTTGAACGTGCCGTCCCTCATTTGCATGATGGATTAAAGCCTGTTCAACGTAGGATATTGCATGCGATGAAAAAGCTTGATGACGGACGGTACAATAAAGTAGCTAATATTATTGGTTATACCATGCAGTATCATCCTCATGGTGATGCTTCCATTGGTGATGCTTTGGTTCAGATAGGGCAAAAAGATATCCTGGTTGACACTCAGGGTAACTGGGGCAACACGTCTACAGGAGATAGTTCTGCAGCCCCCAGATATATTGAAGCCCGGCTAACAAAGTTTGCCCTGGATGTTGTTTTTAATCCAAAAACAACCGAGTGGAAAAAGTCGTACGACGGGCGGAATGAAGAACCGGTTACACTGCCCATTAAATTTCCCTTATTATTAGCACAGGGAGTTGAGGGTATTGCCGTTGGACTGGCATCAAAAATTTTACCTCATAATTTTAATGAGCTAATCGATGCCTCTATAGCTTATCTTAAAGGTAAAGATTTTGAGTTATATCCTGATTTTCCAACCGGAGGAATTGCCGATTTTAATAAATATAACGATGGCCTTCGTGGGGGCTCTGTTAAAATCAGGGCTAAAATAGAGAAGGAAGACAAAAAAACGCTAAAAATAACCGAACTGCCTTTTGGAAAAACGACCCAAAGTTTAATTGATTCTATCCTTAAAGCCATCGATAAAGGGAAAATTAAAATACGTAAAATTGATGATAATACAGCCGAACATGTAGAGATTTTAATCCACCTTCCGGCAGGAACCTCACCCGATCAAACCATTGATGCATTGTATGCTTTTACCGATTGTGAGGTGTCTGTTTCTCCCAATGCATGTGTGATTAAAGATGCCAAACCTCTGTTTATAGGGGTAACCGAAATGCTTAAGATATCTACCGATAGTACGATTCATTTACTGAAGCGTGAGCTGGAAATTAAAATGGCCGAGCTTAAGGAATCATGGCATATGTCATCACTCGAGAAAATTTTTATCGAAAATAAGATTTATCGGGATATTGAGGACAGTGAAACATGGGAGAGTGTAATTAAAACCATTGACAAAGGGCTTGAGCCTTATAAAAAACAACTACTCCGGGAGGTTACCCGTGACGATATTATAAAACTTACCGAGATTAAAATCAAACGAATCTCTAAGTATGATTCCAAAAAATCGGATGAAATAATCAGAGGCCTCGAAGGTGAAATGAAAGAGGTTCAGAATCATTTAGATAATATTATTGATTTTGCCATTAATTATTTTAAACAAATACGGAAAAAACATGGCGACGGGCGAGACCGAAAAACCGAAATACGGAATTTAGAATCTATAGAAGCTACACAGGTGGTTGTTGCTAACCAGAAACTTTATGCCGATCGGCAGGAGGGCTTCATAGGGACATCGTTGCGTAAGGATGAATATATGTGTGACTGTTCTGATATTGATGAGATTATTGTATTCCTTCGCGACGGAAGGTATCTCATTACCAAAGTATCGGAAAAAACGTTTGTTGGCAAAGATATTATTCATGTAGCTGTTTTTAAACGAAACGATACCCGGACAATTTATAATGTAATTTATCGCGATGGGATTAATGGTAATATAATGGTAAAAAGATGTGCGATTAAAGGGATCACTCGTGATAAAGAGTATGATATTACCAAAGGTACCAAAGGCTCGAAAATATTATATATGACAGCCAACCCAAACGGAGAAGCTGAGATTGTAAAAGTTTATTTACGCCCAAGACCCAGGTTAAAAAAACCGGTTTTCGAATTTGATTTTAGCGAGCTGGCCATTAAAGGTCGTCAATCGATGGGTAATATCCTTACCAAGTATGCATTGCATAAAATTGTACTTAAAGATGAAGGCATATCAACACTTGGCGGCAGAAAAATTTGGTTTGAAGAGGAGGTGCTTCGTCTAAATGATGATGGCCGTGGGATATATCTGGGAGAGTTCCATGGCGACGATAAAATTCTGGTGATTACAAAATCAGGTAAGTATAGATTGACCTCGTATGATTTAATGAATCATTTCGAAGATGATGTATTATTTGTTGAAAAATTCAGACCTGATAAAATATTTTCGGCTGTTTATTATGATGCTGACCTGGAGTATTATTATGTTAAGCGTTTTATGATCGACCCAACAGAAAAACTTACAAGCTTTATTGGCGATAATGAAGAGTCGCGCTTAATAAAAATTACCGAAGTGGAATATCCTCGATTGGAAGTATCATTTGGAGGGAAACATAAAAATCGGGATAGTGAAATAATTGAAATTGCTGATTTTATTAGTGTTAAAAGTTATAAAGCCCGCGGTAAAAGGTTGTCGAATTATGAGGTTAAAGTAGTTAAAGAACTTGAGCCTTTAATTCAAAAAGAGGAGGAAAAGTCAAATGAATCATCTGATGATGAACATGACGATACATCACAAATGAGTTTGTTCCAGAATGGTAAGGATTAAGTAGTTTTTTTTGTAATTTTATGATTTAATCAAAAAAAACCGATGATGAGAATTTTCTTAATTGGATTTATGGCTAGCGGGAAATCAACCATTGGAAAAAAGTTAGCCAATAAACTGAATTTACCTTTTGTTGACCTCGATTCTTATATTGAAGAAAAATGGAATACGACGATACGGATTTTAATGTATGAAAAAGGAGAAAACGAGTTTAGAGAAATAGAAAAAGAAGCATTAGTCGAGGTAGTTGATAAATTTAATGAGGCTGTAATTTCGACAGGAGGTGGTACTCCTTGTTATTTCGATAATATGCAAACCATGCAAAACAACGGGATGACTATCTACATTGAGGTAGATGTTGATACGCTGGTTCATCGTTTGATCTATTCTAAAAAAGACAGACCGTTAATTTGGGGAAAATCAAAAGAGGATTTAACGGTTTATGCAGAGGAACTTCTATCGAAAAGAAAATCATATTACGAGCAGGCCGGGTATAAAGTGAATGGAATGAACCTTAACGTTAATACATTGGTGGATTTAATCAAATAAGAAATATCTTTCAAGTTAAATCTTAAAACCGATCACTAAAACATCGTCAACCTGGGGTTGTTTTCCTTTCCAGTTTATAAAACTTTCATATAAAATTTGTTTTTGTTCCCCGATATTTTTTTCGTGAATCTCTAAGAGCAGTTCGCGTAAGTTTCCAATGCGGAATTTCTTGCGAAGAGGACCTCCAAACTGATCGGCATAACCATCCGTAAACATATAAAATAAATCGCCCGGCAGAATATCTATTTCATGGTTTGTAAAAGATTTCATCTCTTTTGCCGATAGGCCAACAGGCATACGGTCTGCTTTAATAATTTCAAGCATATGGCCCCGAATAAAATACAAATGGTTGTAGGCCCCGGCATATTGCAATTTCATATTATCATGATCAATGATAACCAGCGAAATGTCCATTCCGTCTCTTGCTTCTTCCAGACGATTAGAATGAACCAGTGTTTTAACTACCTTTTCACGTAAACGATTAAGAATCTCTGCCGGATTTAACTCTTGTTCATCAAAAACAATTTCGTTTAAAAAATTAATCCCGATAATACTCATAAATGCCCCGGGAACACCATGCCCTGTGCAGTCTGCAGCAACAACTATCGACTTCCCGTCTATCTCGGCTACCCAATAAAAATCACCACTAACAATATCTTTAGGTTTAAATAAACAAAATCCTTCGCGCAGAATTTTTTGAAGTGTTAATTTATCAGGGAATAAAGCAATTTGTATGTGTTTCGCATATTCAATGCTATCTGTGATATCCTTTTTTTGTCTTAAAATGAAATCGGTTTGTTTGTCGGAAAACTCTTTTTGTCGTTGTATTTCATCGCGTTGAGCTTCAATTTCATCTCTCTGTGTTTCAATCTCTTCGTTTTGCTTATGCATCTCCTCATTTTGTAATCGCAAAATCTGATTATTGCGTTTTCTTTTGGCGATTATTTTGAGCAATATTAACGCTTGGATAATAACAACGCCAATAGCGATTAAAAGAATGATATTTATAGTCGTTTTCTGCTTTTTTTGCCTGTTAAGTATTGCAATCTCTTTTTGTTTTTTATCTGTTCCGTATTTTATCTCTAACTCTGCAATTGTGGATTGTGTTTCTTGATTGATTCTTTTGTGATTTAAATCATAGAATTTTTCGAAATAACTGAGTGCTTGTTTGGGTTGGTCAATTTCACGATAGATTTTATACATTAATTCATAAGTCATTTCGAGTGTAACCTTAAAACCCAATGAGTCGCAAATAGAAATTGCTTTTTTGCCGTAGCTCAGTGCCTGATTGTACTGTTGCAATTTAAGGTATATTCCACCAAGGTTTAGGTAAGAGGTAGCCATCCCTTCCGGATTATTAATTTTTTTTTCAATATCCAGCGATTTTTGATAATAACTGAGTGCTTGTGAAAATAAATTTAAATGCTCATTAACTACCCCCAGATTATTGTAAACACTGTTTAAGCTATTTGTATCGTTAAATTCCTGGTAAATAGCCATTGCATCATTATAATAATTAATGGCTTGAGGATAATTATTCATGGCTCGTGATACAATTCCAAGGTTGTTGTAGGCTTGTGCCATCTTTAGCCTGTTTCCCTGTTCTTGTTGGTTTTTCAAATAACTTGTAAAATAATTCAATGATTTATGTAAATTATTTTGATAAAAATGTGCTTCCCCTAAAATTAAATAACAATAATTGATAATATTTAGACTGTCATATTTTTCTCCTAAAAGTAAAAATTCATTGGCTATGGGTATCGCTTTGTCCGGAGCATTTGTAATATAGTACTCGGAAAGTGTATAGTAGTAAGGTATTTTTGATGTATCGGCAGGAATGCTTTTTAGGATTGTTTCGAGTGAATCGGGGTTGTTTTGCTGTGCGAAAAGATTAAAATTACCAATGAGGGATAGCAGAATTAAATAAAAAACAGAAATAGCTGGTAATGGTTTTTTCATATCAGCAAAAGAGGATTTGACAATATATTAATTACGGATAAATTTGTCAAAAGATACAATTTTGTCCGTTATTTTATTAAATACGAAATTCTTTTTATGATCTTATTTAAAACCTTGATGAATGGATTCTTAAAAGCAATGAATCATAAAATTTAATACGCTTTATTAAAAGAAATAGAATGAATGTTAAGCAAAAGATTGTAAATCGTTTAATTTTTTATAAACACCTTTGCGTTCAATTAATTCATCATGTTTACCGCGCTCAATAATTCTTCCTTCTTGTAAAACACAAATTTCATCAGCGTTTCGAACTGTTGAAAGCCTGTGGGCGATTACAATGGAAGTTCGATTTTCCATTAATTTAAATAATGCCTCCTGTACCAGTTTTTCCGATTCGGTATCTAACGATGAAGTTGCCTCGTCCAGAATCATTATCGGAGGATTTTTAAGGACGGCACGGGCAATGCTGATACGTTGTCTTTGTCCCCCGGAAAGCTTGCTTCCCCGGTCGCCGATATTGGTTTGGTAGCCATGTTCGGTTTGTAATATAAAATCGTGTGCATTAGCCACCTTGGCCGCTGCAATAATTTCTTCTTCAGAAGCTGTTTCCATGCCAAAGGCTATATTGTTATAAATTGTATCATTAAACAGAATAGATTCCTGACTGACAATACCCATTAAATCGCGCAAGTCTAAGATTTTTAAATCTTGAATATTCTTTCCGTCAATATTAATTTCACCCTCCTTAATGTCATAAAAGCGCGGTAATAAATCTACCAGGGTAGATTTTCCAGACCCCGATTGCCCTACTAATGCAATTATTTGTCCTTTGTGGATCGTCAGATTAATATCTTTTAACACATAATCTTCAATATATTTAAAGCTTACATCTTTATATTCAATTTTATCTTTAAAATCCTTAATGGGCAGAGCATTAGGTTTTTCTGTAATTTTTATGCTGGCGGTAAGTATATTTTCTACACGGTCAAGCGATGCCAGTCCGCGTTGTACATTGTAATATACCGTTGATAAATCTTTAGAAGGAGGAATAATTTGTGAAAAAACAATGAGGTAAAATATAAACGTTTGCGGACTCATAGAGGCATCATTATTTAATACCATACTTCCACCGTACCACATGATAATTACAATTACTGCTGTGGCCATAAATTCACTGAAAGGGCCGGCTAAGTCTTTACGGCGCCAGATACGATTCATTAAACGGGTATATGCATTGTTTTCTTTTACGAAACGATCGTGTATTTTATCTTCGGTATTAAAGGCTTTAATAATTCTTAAACCAAAAAGCGTTTCTTCAATATAGGATAAAATTAAACCTAGTTGAGACTGCCCTTTTTCTGATTTTCGTCGCAAGGATTTTCCAATACGTCCAACAACTCCTCCGGTAATGGGTAAAAGAACTAAAACAAAAAGGGTAAGGAAAGGATTAATTGTAAATAAAACCGCAAGATAAATGACAATCGTAATGGGTGCTTTAATTCCATTGCTTAAGGAATTTACAACCGAGGCTTCAAATTCTTGAACATCGCTGGTCATTCTTGAAATAATATCACCTTTACGCTCTTCGGTGAAATAGGAGAGTTGTAAACTTAATATTTTTCTGTTTAATTTATTTCTTAAGTCTCGTACCACACCGTTACGTAATGGTGCCATTACATAGTTGCTGGAATATTGCATGGATGTTTTTAGCAATACAAAGATGACAACCATTATACTTACTGTAAGTAAGGCAACTTTTTCTCCCTGACTAATAATAATCTGACTTAGGTGGTAGTTAATATTATGCATTATTGCCTCGGAACTAATTTCCCAGGCAACGGGATCCTCAATGATAGGTTGATTTTTAAAAAGGATTCCAAGGAATGGGATTACCCCGGTGAATGAAAATAATGAAAAAACAGTGGCCAGAAAAGCAAATAAAATACTTGTTAATCCTTTTCCCCAGTAGGGTAAAATATATTCAAAAATTTTCTTGTAACCTTTCATACCATTCTTTTTTTATAAGATATATATAACTGGCAAATGTAGGAAATTTATTTTGTAATGCCGATGATAAAAATTTAGTACCTTTTCATAATTTATTTTTTTCGTTTGATATTAAAACTGGAAATAGATAAATGGCTGTATTTCTGCTGATTTTATCTGGAAGATAATAAAGATTACAAGAATTGAGATTAATATTTTTACAGCCATAGGGCTCTTGATAAACCAACCCCGGTACCTTTCTTTAAATGACGAAGGCAACCAATGCAAGAAAAATCCCAGGAATATAATGATAAATACTTTATAATAAGATGTTACCATAACAGGAATCAGTGTTGCCTGGAAATTTGTGATAATTTGGTTGATGATGGTCATTGCATCGTCCATATTTTGGGCCCTGAAAAATATCCAGGCAAAGGTTACCAGGTGAAATGTGGTAAAAACCGAGAAAAACCGGTACCAATGATTTTTACTGGTTTGAGTTTGATAGTATTTACTAAGAGAAAGATTCATCTTCATCCATAACTTATGAATAACCAAACCCAGTCCATGCAGTCCTCCCCAAATAACAAACCGTATATTTGCTCCATGCCATAATCCTCCTAAGAGCATGGTAATCATAATATTAATGTAGGTTCTGGTTTTTCCTTTGCGGTTTCCTCCCAGCGGAATGTACAGATAGTCTCGCAGCCACGATGACAGAGAGATGTGCCATCGATGCCAGAAATCGGTAATGTTTATTGCTTTATAGGGCGAGTTAAAGTTGACAGGCAAACGGAATCCGAGGAGCAGTGCAACGCCAATAGCGATATCGGTATACCCTGAAAAATCACAATAAATCTGTATAGAATAACCGTATACTGCCATTAAATTTTCGAATCCGGTAAAAGAACCCGGCGAAGTAAAAACCCGGTCGACAAAGTTGATGGAGATGTAATCCGATATCATCATTTTTTTTAGCAGTCCGCTTAGAATTAGAAATACAGCATGCCCAAACTCCTGTCTGCTGAGTTTAAATTTCTGGTAAAGCTGTGGAATAAATTCTGCAGCACGTACAATAGGTCCTGCAACTAATTGGGGAAAGAAAGAAACATAAAACCCAAAATCGACAATATTTTTTACCGGTTTAACTTTATTTCTGTAAACATCAACGGTATAACTTATCGTTTGGAAAGTATAAAAAGAAATCCCTACCGGTAAAATAATGCTTGAAACATCAAAGGATGTGCCTGTTACCTGATTTGTCCACAAAGCAAGATAGTTAACGGCCTGAAAATTGGTGTTGAAAACAGAATTGAGAATATCCGTAAAGAAATAGGTGTATTTAAAGTAACCCAGAACCAGTAAATTAATAAATACACTTGTGGCCAGGAATAATTTCTTTCTTGTATTGGTTTTGGCTTTATAAATTAATTGTCCGAGAGTAAAATCGGCTATGGTGGAGAAAATGAGTAAGGTGAAAAAGTAACCCCCCGATTTATAGTAGAAAAAAAGACTCATTAAAAATAAGTAGGCATTTCTAAGGACATTTTTTTTGTATAAGAATGAATAAAATAAAAGTAATATTCCAAAGAAGCCCCAGAAGTACAATCGAGTAAATAACAGAGGTTTCGATTCAGAATAAAGAAATATGTCTTTTAATAATTCTGTCAATTTTTTAGCTTTTTATCATCAAAAAAATGCAAAAATGCTTTTACAAATAACTGGCCTTGCAGCTGATAACCAGAACGGTTTAAATGAATTTTATCGTTAGCTGTAAAATTGGAATTATTCCATAGCAATATAGCATTCTCGCCGCCCATGATCGAGTAGAAATCCCAAAGTCCTGTATTCAGTTCTTTTTTAAGTTGCAAGAGACTCTCCCGATATATATTAATATTTGGATTGGGAACTTCGTTTTTCAGATGGTCACCCGGTATGGTTAAAATAATTACTGATTTTGGAACGGTTATTCGTATTTGATAAATAAGATCTTTTAAGATAAGCTCATTTTCCAAAGAAGAAAAGTTCTCATTAAAAGTTTCGTTTGTCCCCAACGACAGAATGACCAAATCAGGATTTATTTCTTTTAAATGGGGAGATAGCAATTCGCACTTTAAGTACGACTGTGCCGTAGCTCCGTTAACACCAATGGTGTGATACCCTAATTTATTTTTATCATTCTCCAGCATTAGCCCGTACAATTCCAACGCTTGTGTTGTGTCGGGGTTTGTAAGTTCCACAAATATTGAATCGCATGGGTTTTGCAAATTAATGGTTGAATAATTTTTATCTGTTTGGGCATAAAAACCATTAACTTTTATAGTAGTTCCTACATTTACAGAATGGTATATTTTTACTTTGTTAAAATAGTACTTTACCGGGAAATCGTATTTGCTGTTTTGTATTTTTATCCAAAAAGAGGCTGCCGTATCATGAGTGGCAACAGTAATTCCTGATAATCCCAATTTGTAACTTAACGTGTCGTTGGTATTTTTATTCATCTCCCAGTTTCCGGTATAGCCTACCTTGTAGTAATAAGGATTATTGGTGTTTGCCAGCGTGTAAGGAAAAATAAAACCCGGTTCGGTCATTGTGTCTTCAGGAAAGTAATGTTGAAAAAGGGTTTGTCTGATTTCTTCGGTTAAAAAAGCCGCCTGAAGGTGAGAGTCCCCAATGTGTAGAATATTTATTTTTTTCGAGCCCGGCAGATTGATGTTTTGGAATTTTTCTTTTAAGTTCTTTGTTGGCTTATCATTTGTTGCAAAATGCAGGATATTTTGGTCGTGGCAAATAAAAGGGAGGGTATCGTATATGTTTTGTCCCGATACCTGTATTGATAATGGAAATGTTAAAATAAATATCGTAAGCTTAATTAAGTTCATCTGTTTTATTTTCATCTATTAATATATTCGTAATAATCGTTTATAAAAGCATCATAAAACATTTTAGAAACAACCACCGAGCCTTTCCAGGTAAAATGTGTAAAATCTGTTTTTGCAAGTGGAGGATTAGCATTTACCCATGCAGGCATTGAGTTTTTTCCGCCCATGGCTTCGTACATATCCCAAAATGCACATCCGGCTTTAAAAGCGGCATTTTTTTGAGCCTCCCTGATTTTTTCAATATTGGGATATGATTCATAACGTCCTAACACATTTCTTGACATATCAGATACACCTATAACAATAATGCTTAAATCGGGGCGTAACTCTTTTAATGTTTTGAGTTGTTTGTAAAATTGATTTTCATAATAGCTGTAATCATCGATAATATGAGGAACCAGGTTAACCCCAAACTGCATGATTATGAGCTTGGCATTTAATTTCTGATACATGGAACGGAAAAAAGCCATGTCAGTTCGGGTAAAATCGGTACCACTGCTGCCGCGAAGTGGGATGTTATCTACAGCTACTCCTTGATGATCGTCAATTGCCACAGCATAAATATCCGGACTGTCTTCGCCTCTGAAACTTAGGGTGATTTCATTTAATGAACCGTCAATATCCCATGATAAGGTTTGCAATTGATGCGATGGAGGAATTAGCTCTGCATCGAGGGTTTGATCTTTATATTTTAATTCGGCAATAAAGGGTTTTTCATTGTATCCGTAAAACACTCTACACCTTTTAAATTCACGGGTTCGAAGGTAAGTGATGCTTGATTTTTTTAGTATTATTTCGCCGGCATATAAATCTTTGGAGCGTGCATAAACAGGTGCAAATCTGCCAAAACTCATTAAAGCACCTAGTCTCTTATGATAAATATTTCCGTTTTCAATACTTTTTATGGTATACCGTTGCCAGCTTCCACTTAACTGATGTTGTAAAGATATATTGGTTCCCTTGATGAGTACCGGAGGAAATAAACCGACTCCTGAACCTCCAAATTGTTGCTGTAGCTCATTTCGTATGTATGATGTAATCCTGTCGCCTTCGATTTGCGAATCACCATAATGTAAAACTCTAATTAGTTCGCCTGTATTTTTTAAACCACGAAGATGATTAAAAAACGGGTACAATACAGATTTGTCATTTTGCGGATATTCTAAATACTGATGAATGGAGCCTGGAGCTTTTGCTTCCTTCTTTGGTGATGTTGAATCGGAAACAGAAAGTGTATCGGTTTTTGTTTCTGTTTTTAATGAATCGGGAGCTGTGGAAACCGAATCTTTTTTGGCTGTAAGGCTGTCTTTTGTTTCGGAGATACTGCTATCTGTTAGCAAACGAAGCTGTTGGGTATCTAATATATCCTGTATGGTTAATTGATTGGATTGTTGCTGTGTGATAATATGATCAATATCCGGAAAACGTAATAGTAAGTTGTTTCCAAGATATAATCCTTCTTTGGGAAAGATGAACGAAACCACCGCCAATAATACAAATATACTTAATAAGTATAGTAAGATTTTAAAAGGTTTCATTCAGCGTGTTTTTTGAAACCTAAATATATCAATATTTCTTTGAAAAGAAAGTTTTATTAGTCCAAAAAAAACAACCTCAAAAATTATGGTTATTTGTTTATAAGTTTTCTAGTGATTCAAGGATTTGTTTTTCATAATTGCCAAAGAATCCAATGAGCATTTTATTTTTATAGTTTTCGATAAGTTTTGTTAATTTTTTTGCTTCTCCATTTTCTTTATAATGATGAGCAAGAATCCAGAATGGTGATTTATAGTTGTTTAAAATTCCTGAAACACGAGGTTGGTTATCATCCAACACCTTTTTATAGTTTTGGTACGAAACGTCAAAAACGAGATTTTCAAGGGCCATAAAGTCAAATTCCCAATCTGTTCCATCCGTTTCAAAAGGCAATAATTTTGAAACTAAACCACCATACTGAAAATTTTTATTTAATCCGGCTAAATAAAATTCTTCAAAACCTGCCGTAAAATATACAGGCCTTTCCCATTGGTTGGTTTCTATAATATCCAGGAGTAATGCCCGGTGGGCACTTAAATAAGTCCTGGGTTTAGCTTTCTCTCCACTTATTTTACTAACGATTCGATGGGTTGTGAAATCGGGATTAACGAACCATTCCATCTTAAAATCCAGGGGAAGGCTGTATTTTCTTTTCAGTGATTCAGGAACATTAATTTGTATTAACGTTGAATCCCATTTATAAGGATGCATATCTATCAGTTGATTTTCAGTAACACTCATGTTAACTTTTTTACAAATGCTTCCTTTTTTTAATGCTATGGCAAACCATGGCCTGTCCAGAAGGGCTAATGGGATTACCGAGATATCGGGTCGATAATTTTCAATGAATTGCAGATACCAACAAACATTTAATACAAAATCTCCATGAGTGAACAATAGGGCATCCTTTTTACATAAATCCAATGTTATCTTTCCATATTCAATGGCCCAGTCAGGAAATGCACCTTTATTGTAAGCCTTTTGATAATAAAATTTAAATTTCTCAGGCTTGCCGGTTTTTACTGCATTAAGTGCTGCTGCACCCGCTTCTGCTGCATAAAAATATTTAGCATCCCCATGATTCGGATTTAATTCAATCGCTTTATCCAGG
>JBNJFS010000015.1:0-23680 GCA_051747085.1 Bacteroidota bacterium | reverse complement strand
ATGTTAATTTCCTTGAGCCCGACAGCGCCGTAGTTGTTTTAGTGAAGAGTGCACGTGGTGCTACATTACCTGAAGAAATTGAAGCATTAGAAGCTGAAGCTGCTGAGGCTGAAGAAGGAGTAGAAGGAGAAGAAGGTGCCGAAGGAGAAACACCTGCTGAGGAAGCTGCTGAATCTAAAGAGTAATATTAACTAAAACGAATATTGCCTTGAAATACCTTATTGCCGGTTTAGGGAATATTGGAAACGAGTACGTTAATACCCGACATAATATAGGTTTTAAAATATTGGATGCATTGGCTGATGCATCCAATATTGTTTTTGAGGACCGTCGTTATGCTTTTAGAGCGGAATATAAGTTTAAAGGCCGAACATTTGTTCTAATTAAACCATCAACCTATATGAATCGCAGTGGCAGAGCTGTAAACTACTGGCTCGCCAAAGAAAAGTTACCTCCTGAAAAATTACTCGTAATTATTGACGATGTGGCACTTCCGTTTGGTAAATTAAGATTGAAGCCCAGAGGTGGCGATGCCGGACATAACGGATTAAAAGATATCAGCACAATGTTGGGAAACCCAAATTATGCTCGTCTGCGATTTGGAATTGGAGATCACTATCCCAAAGGCGCTCAGGCTCATTATGTGTTAAGCCCTTGGAGCGAAGAGGAAAAAAAGGTGCTTCCGGAACGAATTGAAGTAGCCATTGAAATAATTAAAAGTTTCGGAGTTATTGGTGTTGAGAATACAATGAACGAGTTTAATAATCGTTAATTTTTATTCCTTTGGGTTAATTCCTATTTTTACAATCTTTATTGGTTAAAAAAAATCATTATGGATCATGATGATAATTTACGTATAGATAAATGGTTATGGGCTGTTCGTATTTTTAAAACCCGCAGTCAGGCTGCCGAAGCATGTAAGAAAGGGCGAATAATTATTGACAATGTCCAGGTTAAACCTTCACGAACAGTTAAAGCAGGCGAGGTGGTATTTGTTAAGCGCCCGCCGGTTATCTATCAGTATAAAGTGCTGGGACTGTTGCCCAGTCGTAAATCAGCAAAAATTGCTGCCGATTATGTAGAAGATATTACCCCCGAAGAAGAAAGAGTAAAACTCGAGATGAAAAACTATGCAGGATTTGAATTCAGACAAAAAGGGTATGGAAGACCTACTAAACGCGAACGACGATTAATTGATAAATTGAAAAAGAAAAATTAACCAGGCCATGATTATAGCCAGAGCGAAAAAGAGTGAAAATATTGCTGAATATGTATTATATATGTGGCAAGTCGAAGATTTAATTCGGGCAAATAAATTTGACATTGAAAAAATTTCTCAAAATATCATCGATAAATTTGACCAGCCGGAAACGGTGAAAAAGGAAATTAAAAACTGGTACCTTGGATTAATTGATTTATTCAAAGAAGAGGGAATAGAAGAATCAGGGCACCTCCAATTTATTGAGAATACAGTAAACGATTTGAATGATTTACATCATCGGTTGTTAAAATCTCCTGATCACCTTGATTATATAGAAGCCTTTAACCAGGCAAAAGATGATGTTGTTGAGTTAACCAACAAATCAAAAGGCGCTGTTGGAAATGAAATTGAAGCTTGCTTTAATGGTCTTTATGGTTTTTTAGTATTGCGGTTACAACAGAAAACTATTTCTCCTTCAACGGCAGAAGCTATGGGGCGCATTAGTAAGTTGGTCGCAATGCTGGCAAAAAAGCATAAATTAATCGAGGAAGGAAAAATGGAGTTGTAATTTAAACGCGAAACCTATGAAAGAATTTGATGAATCAATTTATCCGGATATTATTAAAAATTTGCCGGATGCGGACATTCCCTTCGACGGCGTAAACGGAAAAATATTGCAGGGAGATAATAATCAAGCCATATTTTTTGTTATAGATGCGATTGGTATTGTTCCGGAACATGCTCACGGAGCACAATGGGGAATTGTTTTTGAAGGTGAAATGGATTTAACTATTGGAGGGGAAACAAAAACTTATTTCAAAGGAGATCATTATTATGTTCCGGCCGGTGTTAAACATTCAGCAAATTTTAAAAAAAGAACACAGCTTATGGACTTTTTTGAAGATAAGCATAGATATTCGCCAGTAAAAAGAGACAATAGTTTATAGAAACAATTTTTGTTCATTTTTTTGAGGCAGGTAACATTCCGTTCGCTTGCCAAACCATTTAAAACGGTTTTTAGCAATTACTGTATAAATATAATCACGGATAATTTTAGGAACGATTATAAGACCATAACTCAAAGGCCATAAACCCGTGAGTTTTTTTACAATTCGAAGTGCTGCAGTTGATTTGTAATAAGCAGATTCGTTTTCAATAAGCACCACAGATTCAGTGGAATTAAAAGGAATCTTTAATTTGTCCGTAATCCACCTTCCTGTTGCTGACTGCAATGATGCAAACCGGAAATAATCTTTTTTATGGCGTTTGATAATAAATTGTACCGACCATGAACATAAGTTACAATAGCCATCAAATAAAACGATTCCTTTATTTTTAGGTAGATTTTTCATTTTCTGTTTCCGGAATATAAATTTCCAGTAGTTTGCTTTGAACAACCGGATTTAAAACCAAATGTTCAAAAACAGCCGGGATTAAAATGGTTTCTCCTTTTTCTAAGGAGAGTTTTTCTGTTTCGTTATAAATTATTTCAAGTTCCCCGTCAAGGCACATATAAATAACAAACGAATCGAGTTGATGATAATCTTTTTCAATAGTCTCGTTAAACTGAATGATGCTTGTATTAAAATAGTTACATTTTAAAATATTAGCCTCTTTATTAGGATTAATTTTGTATGGTGTTTTATAATTATCATACACCTTAAAATCAATGGCATCCAATGCCAAATCTGTATGCAGCTCTCTGTAATTTCCCTGATCGTCTTTTCTGTTCCAGTCGAATATACGGTAAGTAACATCTGATGTTTGTTGTATTTCTGCCAGTACAATTCCTTTACCAATGGCATGAACTCTGCCTGAGGGAATAAAAAACACATCGCCTTTGTGCACTTTTTCATAATTTAAAATATCAGGCAATTCGCCTGATTTTAAGTGTTTTAGATAAGTGTTTTTATCTGCTTTTTTCTTAAAACCGGAAATTAGCTCTGCCTCTTTTTCAGCCTCAATAATATACCACATCTCTGTTTTTCCAAATGAATTGTGTCTTTTTTTCGCCAGTTCGTCATCAGGATGTACCTGGATAGAAAGTACATCATTGGCATCAATAAATTTAATGAGTAAAGGAAACTCAATGCCAAATTGATCATAAACACGATCACCCACCAAATCGCCCATATAAATTTCAATCAACTCCTGTAAATTATTTCCTTGTAAATAGCCATTATCAACCGTGGATACATTTTCTTCAACACCAGATATTTCCCAGCTTTCGCCAATCTTCTTGTTTTCAGGCAATGGTTTGTTTAAGAATTTTTTAAGATGTTGACCACCCCATATTTTTTCCTTAAACTGGGGTTTAAATTTTAAAGGATATAATTCGTTCATTCCCGTATCTTTTAGTTTATGATTTATTGCCCACTTTGTCTTTATCAATAGTTTTATTTAACTTCAGGCACTCATTAATTGATTGACAAAGTTATTAAATTTTTATTGAAATGTCTTTTATAATTGGAATTGCCGGCGGTACTGGTTCCGGAAAAACAACCGTAGTAAAAAAAATTGTAGCAAAATTACCCAAAGATGAAGTGGCGATTATTCCACAGGATTCATATTACCGTGATAGTGGGCACCTGCCTTTAGAAGAACGACAGGAGATAAATTTCGATCACCCGCGTTCGCTTGAGTTTAAATTGTTAATCGAGCATATTAAAAGGTTAAAAGAAGGAAAAGCTATTGAACAACCCATATACTCTTACTTAACATGTACACGCTCTGATGAAGTGATTCCAGTAACTCCTAAAAAAGTGATTATTATTGAAGGTATTTTAATTCTTCAAAATGCACAATTACGCAATTTAATGGATATCAAAGTTTTTGTAGATGCTGATAGTGATGATAGGCTTATGCGGGTTATTCAACGCGATTTGGTAGAACGAGGCAGATCGGTGAGCAAAGTTCTTGACCGGTATGAAAAAACTGTTAAACCCATGCACTTGCAATTTATTGAGCCTACAAAAAAATATGCTGACATTATCATTCCTCAAGGAGGAGAAAATACTGTAGGTATTGATATTTTAACCTCAATTATAGAAAAAAAATTACGCATTGATATACAATAAATTATCGCTTTATGTTAGATCATATTAAAGTAGAAAATATTTTATTTCTGGATATTGAAACCGTTCCTCAGTATCCTGATTTTGATGAAGTTCCTGAATTGATAAAGCCATTTTGGGAGAAAAAATCATCTTTTTTTAGAGACGAAGAACAAACAGCCGCTGATGTTTATCAACGGGCAGGAATTTATGCCGAATATGGCAAAATAATCTGTATATCGGTAGGCATTGTTGTTAATAAAAATGAGGGGCAATTTTTTCGGTTAAAATCTTTTTATGGAAACGATGAAAAACTTTTACTCTCCGAGTTTGCTGAGATGTTAAATAAATACTATGCAAAGAATAATGGTATTTACTTGTGCGCACACAATGGTAAAGAGTTTGATTTTCCCTACATCTCCAGACGGATGTTGATAAATGGAATTAAGTTACCGGTAATTCTCGATGTGGCAGGGAAAAAGCCCTGGGAGGTTACTTTTTTAGACACCATGGAGTTGTGGAAATTTGGTGATTATAAACATTACACCTCGTTAAACCTATTAACCCATATTTTTAATATCCCCACTCCTAAAGATGATATTGATGGGAGTATGGTAGCTGATGTATACTGGAAAGAAAAAGATATTGATCGCATTGTCACCTATTGCGAAAAAGATGTACTGGCAATTGCTCAGCTCTTCTTGCGGTATCAGGGGAAACCACTAATAGAATCAGAAAATGTTGAATCTGCAAAGAATTAACATTTTCAGCCGGCTAAAAATTTTTGTATCGTATTTAAAAATATGTCTGGTTGTTCAGCATGCAGCCAGTGCCCTGCATTGGGAATCGTTTCTATTTCTGCAAATGGGAAAATGATTTCAATAGCTGTTTTATCAGAGGAGTCAATATAATCAGATTGGTCTCCCTTAATAAATAATACAGGAAAACCACTGACTCCTTTCCCTTTTTTAAATTTGTCAGTATCTAAACCGTCCATGATATTCGTCAGTTCGTTGCTGATACTTTCCAGGTTGAGGCTCCATTTAAACTGGTTGTCTTTTGTGCGGCTTACGTTTTTTAATAAAAACTGACGTACTCTTTTTGATGGTATAGACGAGGAAAGCATTTTATCAATATCGCTGCGATTATTTACATGATTAAAGTCGACATTGTACATTGCATTGATAATGGTTGAATGCGAAAGTAACTGCGTTGATTTTGTATCTATATACGATTTCGGAGAAATATCAACAACAATTAGGCTGTTGACTTTTTCTGGATAATCAACGGCAAAGAACATGGCTGTTTTACCACCCATCGAATGACCCAGAATAATTGCTTTCTCTATCGACTGCTTATCCATAAATTCCCTCAGGTCTTCTTTTAGTAGATGGTAGTTATGTTGCGGTGAATGGGGTGATTTACCATGATTACGTTGATCTAATAAGTAAACCTCAAAACCGGCAGATAATTTCCGACCTACGCTTACCCAGTTGTCTGATGAACCATAAAGTCCGTGTAAGATAATTAGTGGAGGCCCATTGCCAAACTTCCTAAAAAATAAATCCATATTTTATTTTTTTAATTCACGTAAATACATCTGAATGGTATTTTCTAGTCCATAATATAATGCATCTGAAATTAAGGCATGCCCAATTGATACTTCAATTAACCCGGGAATGTGATGTTTAAAATATTTTAGATTATCCAGATTTAAATCATGGCCTGCATTTAATCCTAACCCCAGATTATTTGCAGCTTCGGCTGCTTTAATAAAGGGGGCTATTGCTTGTTCTCGGTTTATAGAATAGTTGGCAGCATAAGGCTCAGTATAAAGTTCAACACGATCGGTTCCTGTGTCTTTCGCATTTTTTATACGTTCAATATCTGTTTCTATAAAAATGGATGTTCGTATCCCTTTTGCCTGGAACCTGGAAATTACTTTTTTTAAAAGATCTTTATATTTAATGGTATCCCATCCTGCATTCGAAGTTAGTGTATCGGGTGGATCAGGGACCAGGGTTACCTGGTTTGGCACTACATCTAATACTAAATCAATAAAATTTTCTGAAGGATACCCTTCAATATTAAACTCTGTAGTAATAATGGGTTTGATATCATAAACATCACGATATCGGATATGTCTCTCGTCGGGGCGAGGGTGTACCGTCACTCCCTGTGCACCGAAACGCTGACAATTGATTGCCGCTTCTAAAACATTTGGAATATTTCCACCTCTGGCATTTCTTAGTGTTGCAATTTTATTTATATTTACACTTAGTCTGGTCATTGATTTATTTTTTATATAAACATTAAATGGTTATTATTTGTTAATTGAACAAAAATACGAGTATTTTTTGAACTGAATATATATGTTGGCAAAAGATTTAATATCAGATGAGATACCTTCTTTACTTACATCCGATACAGCTGTAGAAGCTTTAAATTGGATGGAAGTATTTCGTATTTCACATTTACCCATTGTGAATAATGAAGAGTTTTTAGGGCTTATCTCTGATGCCGATATTTATGATTTAAATGCACCCGATGAATCTATAGGAAACCATAGACTTTCCTTGCTAAGGCCTTTTGTGTTTTATGACCAGCATGTTTATGAAATCATGGAAATTGCCGGGCGTCTAAAACTTACGGTTGTTCCCGTTCTCGATTATAATAACAAATATATGGGGTTGGTTAGAATGAGTGAGCTTTTGCATTATTTTTCAAAAATTACAGCGATAGAGAAGCCTGGTGGAATCATTGTGCTGGAGTTGAGCGAACGTGATTATTCTTTGACTGAGATTGCTCAAATTGTTGAATCGAATAATGCTAAAATTTTAAGTATGTATTTGAATTCAGCTCCTGAAACTACAAAACTGGAAATTACCTTAAAATTAAATGTAACGGATATATCACCTGTTATTCAAACATTTAATCGATATGATTACAGCATAAAAGCATCCTTTATGGAGTATGATGAACAGAATGATCTTTATAATTCAAGATATGAGTTGTTTATGCGATATCTGAATACGTAATAGATATCTTTGGTTTGATTTTTGAATGATACAAAATATTTGATAATACGCAGTTTTTAATTTTCAATTAGACCCTTCATGAAAGTTGCAATATTTGGTAGACCCTTTGATAAAAGTTTTAAAGATTATATTCTTAGATTTTTCCGTAATCTGGTGCAGCATAATATAACTATTTTGGTACATCAGGAGTTTTATAATTTCCTTATTAACGAAATTAATCTTTCACCTGAAAATATTAAAACTTTTAGAAAATATCATGAACTGGATAGAGATACTGATTTGATGTTTAGTATTGGTGGTGATGGAACTATTTTGGATGCAATAACTCTTATAAAAGATTCCGGAATTCCTATTGTTGGAATAAATACAGGAAACTTAGGGTTTTTAGCATCTATAGCTAAAGAAGAAATAGAAAATGCTTTAGAAGCAATTTATACAGAAGATTATACGATTGAAGAAAGAACGCTTTTAAAATTGGGAAGCCCAGCTTCTGTGTTTGATGATTTTCCCTATGGGTTAAATGAGATAGCCGTTCAAAAAATAGACTCAACCATGATTAAGGTTCATGTTTATATTGATGGGGAATTTTTAAATACATACTGGGCCGATGGATTGATTATTTCTACCCCAACAGGCTCAACTGCATACTCTCTAAGTGTTGGAGGCCCAATAATTATTCCTAATTCCGGAAATTTTATTATCTCACCTATTTCTCCCCATAATTTAACCGTGCGACCGATTGTATTGCCTGATAGCAGTAAACTTCAGTTAAAACTTGAAAGTAGAGCGGTTAATTATATTGCATCAATCGATCATCGCTCCGTTGTGATTAATAACATAATGGATTTAAAAATTGAAAAAGCCGATTTTAAAATTAGACTACTAAAATTAAATAATACAAGTTTCTATAAAACATTAAGAAATAAACTGATGTGGGGAGCTGATAAAAGAAATTAAAAAAAAATGAAACATTTATAAATGAACAATTGTTTATAATGACTAGATAATTAATAATTTATTTTATTATTAGTGAATTTATTTTTAATTTTAGAAAATAGATACCTTTGCAATTAGAAGATGAATAAAATGAAAAAACAATTTTCCCTTTTAATTATAATTTTATTACTACTTCCATTTTTTAGTTATGGTCAGAAATGGAAGCTAAATCGGCAAGAGTTAATCGGAGGTGTCGGATTAGCTAATTATTTTGGAGATATTGGTGGAGCTGAAGATCCTGATGCTTCAATTCTTTTAGATGTTGATTTTGCCTATACCCGTCCTAATTTAATGGTTGGGTATAGATATAGATTAGCAGATAGGTTGGCTGTTAAAGGGAGTCTTACCTATGCGAATTTTTACGGTTGGGATAAAAGTTCTAAAAACGAAGCAAGAGATTATGCTTTTTCTTCGAATTTAATTGAATTATATGGACATATTGAATATCACATTACCCCTGAAAAACAATTAATAACCTATTCAACGATGTCTCTACGAAGTGGGTTGAAAAAACTAAATGCTTCTATAAATGTTTATGTTTTTGTCGGAATAGGAGGCGCATATTTTAAACCAAAAGCTAAAGAAAATTTCGTAGGTAGTGATCGTTTTAATGATAGTAAAAATCTGGCGCTTGTATTACCGGTAGGCATTGGTGCCAAATATCCCCTTCGAAGTGATCTTTTTATCGGGATGGAATTTTCTCCCCGTTTTACAACCACTGATTATATAGATGGCTTTAGCCCCAATTTATCAGAAAATAATGATTTATACTATTTAACAACAATATACGTTTCATATAAAATTAAGCAAAAGAACAGGAAACCAAAAATCCGATATTAATTTATATGAAAAAATATTTATTGTTCTTCATTTCCTTTCTGTGGGGAATAGGTGTGTTCTCACAAAGCAAAACTGAACTGGGCATTCTTTTAGGAACATCTTATTATCAAGGTGACATAAATACTTCACGATTGTTTTATTCTCCTTCACCCGCTATAGGGCTCCTTGTGAAATACAATCTGAGTGATCATTTAACCTCAACATTAAAATCTTCATACGGAACATTAAAAGGGAATGATTCAGATTTTTCAACCCTTGAAAATCAACAAAGAGGTGCATCTTTTTCTACTCCATATTTTGATATTTCTATGATTTTTGAGTTTAATTTCCTTCCTTATAACAGCTCTGGATATATTAAAAAAAATAAAAAAAGATTTTCTCCGTTTATGTTTGCAGGCGTTGGAGTAAACTATTTAATTAATTCAACGGGTTTTGAAAATCCAGTTACAATTCCTTTTGGATTAGGAATTAAATATAATATCTTTGAGCGCTTAACTTTAGGTGTTGAATGGAGTTACAGTAAAACATTTAATGATGAAATAGATGGAGTAATAAATATCCAGGACGAGGTGAACACACCAGTTATACATAATGATGACTGGTATTCATTTTTTGGCGTTTTCTTCACCTATAAAATTTTTAGAGATAGGATTGATTGTCCGACTTATGATTGATTGAGCAATGGATTTAAAGGAAAAGATTGATAGTAAAAAGGTACCAGCACATATTGCTATTATTATGGATGGAAATGGCAGATGGGCGCAAAAGAAAGGAAACACAAGGATTTTCGGGCATAAGAACGGAGTGAAAGCTGTAAAAGAAACCGTTGAAGGTGCCGGAGAGCTGGGAGTTCAATATCTTACCCTATATGCCTTTTCTACCGAAAACTGGAACAGACCGAAACAGGAAGTAGATGCTTTAATGTCTCTTTTAGTTGCTACAATTAATGCGGAAACCGATACACTAATTAAAAATAATGTTCGTTTATTAACTATTGGCGACATTGAGGATCTGCCAAAAGATGTAAATAAGAACTTGCAGGAAATTAAAAAGAAAACAGCAGAAAATACAGGATTATCATTAGTTTTGGCACTTAATTATAGTGCCAGATGGGAAATTCTAAATGCTGTTAAAAATATTTTAAAAGAGAATAAAATACAAGAAATTAATATTGAACGTATTGATAATCAATATTTTGAAAATTATTTAAATACAAGCGGGATGCCGGAACCTGACTTACTTATTAGAACAAGCGGGGAGTGCAGAATTAGTAATTTTTTACTCTGGCAGATTGCTTATACTGAATTATTTTTTACCGACGTTTTATGGCCAGACTTTAGAAAGGTAGATTTATATAGTGCAATAATAGATTATCAGAAAAGAGAACGGCGTTTTGGTAAAACAAGTGAACAAATAAAAAATTAATTAAATTAAAACTGTTGAGATAGAATGTTAAAAAAGATTTTACCTGTTATAATTCTTTCATTTTTAAGTATACAAATAGTAGCCCAGGAAATTAATTATTCTTCATTACCCATTGCTAATTATGAAAACCCTGAAGAATATATTATAAAAGAGATATCAGTTGCCGGAATTAAATATCTGGATAAGAATATTCTTGTCAATCTTTCTGGATTAAATGTGGGGCAGGAAATTACTGTTCCAGGCGATGATATTACCGATGCTATTCAGAAATTGTGGACTCAGGGGCTCTTCTCAGATGTAAAAATATCAATTACCGATGTGGTACGTGATAGTATAAGTCTTGAGATATTTTTAATGGAAAGAAACAGACTCTCGGAATTAGAAATTAATGGTGTGAAGAAATCTTTTGAAAAGGATATTCGTGAGAAACTGGAACTTAAGAGAGGAGTGCAGGTAACCGAAAATCTTATAAATAGAGCAGAAAGCACTATTTTAGATTATCTGAAAGAGAAAAAGTATTCAAATGCTAGTGTCGATATTGTTCAGATTGATGATACCACTCAATCGAATAATGTTAAATTAAAAATTCAAATTGACCCGAGAAAAAAAATAAAAATTAAGGATATTAATTTTATTGGTAATACAGTATTTACAGATGGTAAGCTGCGAAGAGCTATGGACGAAACCAAAAAAGTTAATCTTAACTTTTTTAAACCTTCCAAGTTTATTCCTGATTTATATGAAGAAGATAAAGAAAAAATTATAGCTGAGTACAATGCTCAAGGGTATAGAGATGCAGAAATAGTTAGAGATAGTATTTATAAAGTAAATGAAAAAAGAATAGCAATTGATATTGAGATAAACGAGGGAAATCAATATTTCTTTCGTAAAATTGACTGGGTTGGAAACACCATATATTCAACTCCTATGTTGAATTCCATATTAAAAATAAAAAAAGGCGATCCCTTTGATATTGAAATGCTTAATGAACGATTAAATATTGACGAAGATGCAGTAAGTAACCTGTATCTGGACAATGGATATTTGTTTTTTAATGCTAATCCATCGATACAAAAAGTTGAAAATGATTCTGTAGATATTCAGTTACGTATCCAGGAAGGGAAACGGGTTCGTTTAAGCAAAATTAACATTGCCGGAAATACGAAAACAAACGAACATGTTATCCGAAGAGAATTATACACTCGTCCGGGTGAGTTGTTTAGTAAAAGCGATATTATGCGTTCGCAAAGGCAATTGGCTCAGTTGGATTATTTCGATCCGGAACAGTTTGGTATTGAGCCTACCAATATTAATCAAGCTGAAGGAACCGTAGATTTAGATTATTCCGTAGTGGAGAAATCTACTGACCAGCTCGAAGTTTCAGGAGGATGGGGTGCAGGAATGTTTGTTGGTACCCTGGGACTAAGATTTAGTAACTTCTCGGCCCGTAAAATATTTGAAAAAGGTGCATGGAGGCCTATCCCCTCAGGCGATGGGCAAACGTTAAGTTTAAGAGCTCAAACCAATGGGCAATATTATTCAGCCTATAGTTTTAATTTTGTAGAACCTTGGTTTGGAGGCAAAAAACCTAACTCTTTCTCCGTGTCTGCTTATTATAGTGTTCAAAAAACCACCAATTATTTCTATCAGGTTGGTGAAGAATATTTGAAAATCTTTGGAGCCTCAGTAGGTCTGGGTCAAAGGTTAAAATGGCCTGATGATTATTTTACGGTGTCAAACTCAATATCATTTCAAAGATTTATTTTAAATGATTGGGGAGGATTTATTATTAATAATGGAGATGCAAATAACCTTAGTTTAACTACAACCTTTGCAAGAAATTCAACCGATCAGGCTATTTATCCACGGTCAGGTTCGTCCTTTTCTTTATCATTACAATTTACCCCTCCTTATTCATTGTTTAAAGAAGATAACTTTTGGAGTTTGTCAAATGATGAGCGTGGACAAATTGTAAATGAGGTGCCGAATGATTATGATGACTGGGATACATATGCCCAGGAAGAAAAAGATGTTTTAATTAGCAATGCTATTGAAGAGGAAGTAAATCTGCGTAAATTTAATTGGGTAGAGTATCATAAATGGAAATATAAAGGAGCCTGGTATTTAAGAGTCTGGGATGATTTGGTATTAGCAACTAATACAGAGTTTGGTTATCTCGGTTATTACAATAAAGATATTGGTTATACTCCTTTTGGAAGATTTAATATGGGAGGTGATGGTCTTTCTGGATATAGTTTGTATGGCGTTGAAACCATCGCTTTAAGAGGTTATGAAAATGGGTCGCTAACCCCTGTGGACAGAAACGGAAAAGATGCAGGGAATGTTTACGAGAAAATTAATTTCGAATTACGTTATCCTGTAGCTTTAAAACCACAGGCTACTGTTTATTTGCTTGCTTTTGTTGAAGGAGGTAATGCATGGTCAGATATTAAGGATTATAATCCATTCAAAATTAAAAGGTCAGCAGGAATTGGTTTACGAGCATTTCTCCCTATGTTTGGTTTACTGGGTGTTGACTGGGGGTATGGATTTGATAACATCCCAGGAAACGAAGATGCAAATGGAAGTCAGTTTCACTTTGTTATAGGACAGCAATTTTAATCTACCAAATCTTCGATTATGAAACGGTTTGTATTTTTTATTTTGCTTTTTGTTGTGCCGAATTTTATTTTTGGCCAGAAATTTGCATACGTTGATACAGAATATATTTTAAGCAATATTCCTTCTTATAAAGCAGCTCAGGATAAATTGAACGATTTATCCAATGTATGGCAGAAAGAAATTGAGGAAGAATATGAGAATATAGACAGGATGTATAAGGATTTTCAAGCGGAAAAAGTTTTATTAACCGATGAAATGATAAAACAGAGAGAAGCAGAGATAAATAATGCAGAAAAGGAAGTAAAAGATTTACAACGGAAATATTTTGGCACAAACGGAGAATTATTTAAAAAACGTGAAGAACTGATAAAACCGATTCAGAATGAGGTGTATACTGTTATTCAGGATATTGCTCAATCAGGAAATTATGCCATTATCTTTGATACAGCTACAAACTCTAATGTTTTATTTACTGATCCAAAATATGATAAAAGTGACGAAGTACTTGAAAAATTAGGGTATAAAAATTAATTTTATAAATTTGAATATAACTTAAAAAGAAGAACTTATGAAAAAGTATTTAGGAATATTATTAGTAATTGTTATGTTTTCATTTTCTGGAGCTTATGCACAGAAAGGAGAATATAAATTTGGACATATCAATTCCAATGAGTTGCTATCATTAATGCCTGAAAGAGATAGTGCCAGAGCCGAGTTAGAGAATTATAGCAGAATGCTCCAGCAAGAAATGGAAACCATGCAGCTCGAATACCAAAATAAAGTTAATACTTATTTGGAAAAACAGGAAACATATTCAGAATTAGTTCGTCAGTCCAAAGAAACTGAAATTCAGGAAATGCAACGTCGCATTCAGGAGTTTCAATCTACTGCTCAACAGGACTTACAAGAACAGGAGAGAGAATTGTTTCAACCCATTATGGAAAAAGCCGAAAAAGCTATTGAAAAAGTAGCTAAAGCAAATGGTTTTACCTATGTGTTTGATATTACAGCAGGAAGTGTTGTTTACTTTTCCGAACAAAGCATTGATATTCTCCCTTTAGTTAAAGAAGAACTGGGAATTGATTAATTTATTTCTGTAAAATTTCATGACCATCTTTAACGTTAAAGATGGTCTTTTTATACTATCGAAATAAAATGAGTGATTCACGCCCGATAGGTGTTTTTGATTCAGGAGTTGGTGGACTATCCGTGTGGAAAGAGATTGTTGAAATTTTACCTGACGAGTCTGTTATTTATTATGCTGATAGTGCAAACTGTCCCTATGGAGCCAAGAAAGAGCAAGAAATTATAGACTTAGCTCAAAAAAATGTGGATTTTCTTATTGAAAGACAATGTAAAATTATTGTTGTGGCATGTAATACCGCAACAGCAGCAGCCATTGATTTTTTAAGAGTAAAATACAAAATGCCTTTTATTGGTATGGAGCCTGCTATAAAGCCTGCTTCGTTAGAATCAAAAACAAAAAGTATTGGCGTGTTAGCAACTGAAGGTACTTTTAATGGCAGATTATACCGTGAAACTACCGACCGATTTGCCAAAGATGTAAGCGTTAATATTAAAGTAGGTGAAAAATTAGTTGATATTGTTGAAAATGCGCTTATCTATGAAAAAGAAACCGAAAAGCATCTTAAAAAATTAATCAATCCATTTATCGAAAAGAATATTGACCATTTGGTTTTAGGGTGTACTCATTATCCATTTTTAATGCCTGTTCTGGAGAAGATATTACCCTCACAGGTAAAAATTTTAGATCCAGCACCTGCAGTAGCAAAACAAACGTATAATGTTTTAAAAAAGGAAAACTTATTAACTCAACAGAATAGAGGAAAGTTAATTTATGAATTTTATACAAACGGGAATATCAAGGTTTTAAATAATTTCCTGAAAAAGCTAACCAAAAAGAATTATACTTTGAAACTGATATAATTACTCGTCATACCATTTAGCATACATTAAATAATTATTAGCAATTTTTTCTATCATCTCCTTGGTTTGTTCCTGATTAACGGATTTTATTCTTTTAGCCGGTACGCCTCCATAAATACTGCCGGATTCAACTTTAGTTCCATTCAAAACAATTGCTCCTGCTGCTATTATTGAATTTTTACCAATATCTGCATCATCCATTATTATTGCACCCATACCAATGAGAACGTTGTCCTGAATGGTTGCTCCATGAATAATTACATTATGGCCTATGGAAACATTACTCCCAATATTAATAGTAGACTTCTCATATAAACAATGAAGAACCGTACCATCCTGGATGTTTACTTTGTTCCCTATCCGGATTGAATTTACATCCCCTCTTATCACTGAATTAAACCAAAAACTGCAATGGTCACCCACAATAACATCACCAACAATGGTTGAATTATCCGCCAGAAAACAATTTTTGCCAAATTGAGGCCTGAAACCTCTTACTGTTTTTATTAATGCCATTTTGTTAGTTGTAATTAATTGATTAGTAACGTTTTTTAGTTCAAACAAATTACGCATAAAATAATGAGAAAAATCATATTTTTTAAAGGAAAAATTAACTGAAAAATAATTAATAATTAATTAACATTACTTAATTTTGTAAAAGAATTAATTTAATTCTATTATTATAGATACAAACGATAATAGTATAGTAAAAAATTTCGAAAATGCATATGAAACAGGATGCCTGTTTTATATGCATTTACATTTTGTAAACGTCTGTTAAATATAATCTACTAAATTTAATTATTATGAGTAAAAAAGCAGATGCCATTGAAAAAGAAGATGTCGTAATTCGGTTTTCCGGAGACTCAGGCGATGGCATGCAACTTACCGGAACATTGTTTTCAGATACCTCAGCGTTTATTGGTAATGATTTATCAACATTCCCTGATTATCCGGCCGAAATTAGAGCTCCTCAAGGAACTATTGGCGGTGTTTCCGGATTCCAGGTTCACGTTGGAAAAACAAAAGTTAAAACTCCAGGCGATTATGCTGATATCTTAGTAGCAATGAACCCTGCAGCACTTAAAGCTAATGCTAAGTGGGTTAAGGATGGTGGTACAATTATTCTTGATGATGATAGTTTTGATGAAAGAGGCCTTAAAAAAGCCGGATACAAAACGGATGACCCTATCAAGGAAGATAAGCTTGATCGTTTTAATATCATTAAAGCTCCCATCTCTTCCTTGACAAAAGAAGCCCTGAAAGATATGGGACTCGATCCTAAAAGTATTTTAAGGAGCAAAAATATGTTTGCCTTAGGAATGGTTTTTTGGATATTTGATAGACCATTAAATTATACTGAGGACTTTTTTGAAAAGAAATTTAAAAAGAAACCTTTAGTTATTGAAGCCAACAAAAAGGTGCTTCACGCAGGTTATAATTATGCCGAAACAAAGGAGCATATGACTCCTTCTTATAATGTAAGCCCTGCAGAAATTGACAAAGGGACTTACCGAAATATTAATGGTAATATTGCAACCGCATGGGGATTTATTGCTGCAGCAGAAAAGGCGAACCTGAAATTATTTTGTGGTTCTTATCCTATTACCCCGGCAACAGAAATCTTACAAGAATTATCTGAACGAAAAGATTTAGGTGTAAAAACATTTCAGGCCGAGGATGAAATAGCAGGAATATGTACATCTATTGGCGCAAGTTTTGCCGGGAATCTTGCGGTTACAACAACTTCGGGTCCTGGTTTAGCACTCAAGTCAGAGGCTATTGGTTTAGCTGTAATGACTGAGCTGCCTTTAGTAATTGTTGATGTGCAGCGTGGTGGACCATCAACAGGGCTGCCAACAAAGCCGGAACAGTCGGATTTAATGCAAGCACTGTATGGAAGAAATGGCGAAAGCCCGGTAGTGGTTATTGCTGCAAGCTCTCCATCAAATTGTTTCCATTACGCGTTTGTTGCAGCTAAGATTGCCGTTGAACATATGACTCCAGTTATTTTACTAACTGACGGATTTATTGCCAATGGTTCCGAACCATGGAAAATACCTAACATGGCCGATTATCCATCCGTAGAACCTCCAATTGTAAAAGAAGTTAAAGAAGACTGGAAACCTTATGCACGTGAGGTGGAAAAATTAGCTCGTACATGGGCCATACCCGGTACTAAAGGATTGGAACATCGCGTAGGAGGCCTTGAAAAAGATGAACTTAAGGGTTCTGTTTCGCACGATCCGCTGAACCACCAAAAAATGGTTAACATACGTGAAGAGAAAGTTCAACGCGTTAATCAATTTATCCCTAAACTTGAAGTGGAAGGCGAAGATTCCGGAAGCTTATTAGTTGTTGGATGGGGCGGAACTTATGGTCACCTGATTACTGCAGTTAATCAGTTGCAGGATGATGGTAAAAAGATTAGTCTTGCGCATTTTAATTATATTAAACCTTTACCTGAAAATACTGCTGAAGTACTTAGTAAGTTTGATAAAATTGTTGTTTGTGAAAATAACATGGGACAATTTGCCAATTATCTCCGTATGACAAATCCGGAATTTAAATATTTACAATATAACAAAGTTCAAGGATTACCTTTTACTATTGTTGAATTAGTTGAACATTTCCAAAAATTATTGGAGGAATAGATATGGCTGAAAATCAAAATATATTAACAGCAAAAGATTTTAAGAGTGATCAGGAAGTAAGATGGTGTCCAGGATGTGGTGATCACGCAATTATGAATGCTATTCAACGAGCCCTGCCAGAGTTAGAAATACCTAAAGAAAAATTTGCTTTTATTTCTGGTATAGGATGTTCTTCCCGATTTCCTTATTATATGAATACCTATGGATTTCATAGTATTCACGGGCGAGCATCAGCTATTGCATCAGGCGTTAAAGTAACTAACCCCGATTTAAGTGTGTGGCAAATTACAGGTGATGGCGATGCTTTAGCCATTGGAGGTAATCATTTTATTCATGTTGTTCGAAGAAATGTAGATATAAATATTATATTATTTAACAACGAAATTTATGGATTAACCAAAGGGCAATATTCACCCACCTCAAAATTTGGAGCTATTACTAAAACATCCCCTTATGGAACTGTAGAACATCCTTTTCATCCGGGAGAGCTAGTAATTGGAGCACAAGGTAAATTCTTTGCACGATCAATAGATAATAAACTAAAATTATCTCAGGAAATTTTTGTTGAGGCAGCCAAGCATAAAGGAGCATCTGTTGTCGAAGTACTACAGAATTGTGTTATTTATAATGATAAAACACACGCTGCCCTTACCGATAGAGAACATAAAGAAGACCGTACAATTATACTAAAACATGGAGAACCCATGATTTTTGGTAAAAATAAGGATAAAGGGTTAATCCTTGATGCCGACAATATGAGGCTTAAGGTGGTAGAGCTGGGAACAGAATATACCGAAAAAGATATTCTTGTTCATAATGCCGAAAATGAAAATCCCGGAATTCACCTTATGCTGGCTAATATGCGATATCCAGAGTATCCTGTTGCTTTTGGCGTAATACGAAATGTTAAGGCACGTTCATATGATCAAAGCATACAAGAACAGATTGATATGATACAGTCCGATTCATCTATTAAAAATGTTGATGATTTATTAAGAAGCGGGACAACCTGGGAAATATAAAATATTTTACCCTACGATATAGGCGAGCTATCTTAACAGGTAGCTCGTTTTTTTGTTAATACCGTTAAACTTTTTTAGGTAGATAAATATTTTTATTCAGTATAAAAATCGTTTATATTTATATAATTATATATTATATTGGATAAGAAATTTTAATTTCTCTCTCATGGATGACAATTTACACCCAAATAAAGATTTTAGTAAGCTGATAGCTGAAAATAAAGAACGGCTAAAAGAATTATCTTGTATCAATCAAACGACTAAAATTATAAAAGAAGGAAAGTCTGTTGAGGAGTCATTACAAAAAATTGTGTTAATACTCCCTAAGGCCTGGCAGTATCCAGAACATACCGTAGCACGAATAATTTTTGACAATCAAGAGTATCATAGTCCGGGATTTAAAGAAACCCAATGGATGCAAAAGCAAACGTTTCAAACTATAGATGGGGAAGAAGGGGTTATTGAAATTGCATACCTGAAAGAATTTTCGGAACGATTTGAAGGCCCTTTTTTACAGGAAGAACGCGATTTGCTGATTAATTTATCGAATTTAATAACCGGTTTTATTAATAGCTACAGAGCCAAAGATTTTATCAAACAGCAGGAAGCTAAACGTGAAAAAATAAAATCGGAAACGAAAGGTGCTGAAAAAGTTTTAAATAGCCGCCAATTATTGCAAAAGTTTTTAAATAAACACAATGCCGATCGTGATTTACTCCATGATTTGATGCCTTTTAAAATAAAAGAAATCCTTCTCATTGCCAATTTATATGATGCTTATAGTATCGAGAAAGAGGGACGATTTTCTGATCATATTTTGGGCGAGTATTATCAGCTTAATTTAACCTCAATGCCAAGAGTTACGGGTGTTTCAAACAAGGATGAAGCCCTGGAGGCACTTGAGTCTAAGCATTTTGATATGGTGATTTTAATGCTGGGAGTTGATAAAAGCACACCCTTAAAAATAGCCGCTACCCTAAAAAACAAATATCCCTATATACCGGTATTTTTGTTGTTGAATAATAATAGTGATTTAGCCGAGCTTGAAGAGCAAAAAAGAGATTTATCGCATATTGATAAATTATTTATCTGGAATGGCGATTCTAAGGTGTTTTTTGCTATGGTAAAATTAATTGAAGACCAGGTAAATGTTGAAAATGACACAAAAATCGGGCTTACCCGTGTAATTTTGCTTATTGAAGATTCGCCCCGGTATTACTCTCGCTACCTGCCCATGCTGTATAAAATTATCTTAGAACAAACTAAACGGCTAATTGAAGATGTCAATACCGATGATTTATATAAAGTATTAAAACTAAGAACACGGCCCAAAATCCTTTTAGCAAGTAATTACGAAGAAGCAATGGATATTTTTAAAAATTATCGTGATTATTTTTTATGTGTTATATCTGATGTTAGTTTTCCCAGAGAAGGGAAGTTAGATCATAATGCAGGATTTGAATTAATACAATATATCAAAGACAATATTACCAATTTACCCACGGTATTACAGTCATCAAACCCCGATAATGCAAAGAAAACCTATGAAATAAAATCAAATTTTATTAATAAAAATTCTGAAACATTGCTTCAGGATTTAAAAAGTTTTATTAATTATCATCTTGGGTTTGGACATTTTGTGTATCGTGACAATCAGGGAAGACAAATTGCTGTTGCAAAATCAATGGCTGAGTTTGAGTCTTATTTAAAAACCGTTCCCGAAGATTCCTTGGTTTATCATGCCGTAAAAAATCAATTTTCATTATGGTTAATGGCCCGGGGCGAGATTCAAATTGCTAAAATAATTAATCCTTTAAAAATTACCGATTTTGAAAGTCCAAAGCAATTAAGGGATTTTCTGATTAATATTCTTAAGTTATACCGAACTGAACAGGACAAAGGAAAGATTGTTAACTTTAGTGAATCGGCACTTCTTGAAGAAAGTAACATTGTAAGCCTGGCTTCTGGTGCATTGGGTGGAAAAGGAAGAGGTTTGGCTTTTATTAATACATTGATTTACAATTTTAAGTTTAAAGAATTATTACCCCTTATTAATGTCCGGACTCCTCGCACAAGTATTATTGGTACTGATGAGTTTGATATGTTTATTGAGGTAAATAAGCTGGAAAAAACCATTTTTCAAGAACATGATTATGAGGTGCTGCGTAAAAAATTCATTCAGGGAGAATTATCTTTCACCCTAAAAAAGAGATTAAAAACTTTCGTTGAAAAAATAAAGAAGCCAATTGCTGTCCGATCGTCCAGTTTGTTTGAGGATAGTATTACCCAGCCATTTTCAGGAGTTTTCGAAACCTATATTCTTCCTAATAATCATCCCGATTTTGAGACAAGGTACGAACAGCTGATGAATGCTATTAAGCTTGTTTTTGCATCGATTTATTCTAAAAATGCCCGTACATATTTTAAAGCTATAGGACATAAGGTGGAAGAGGAAAAAATGGCTGTGGTCCTGCAGGAAGTAGCTGGAAATAAATTTGATAATTATTATTATCCACATATTAGCGGGACCGCACAATCTCATAATTATTATCCGGTAGCGCACATGGAACCTGATGAGGGTTTTGCAGTTGCTGCTTTAGGTTTAGGTCAGTATGTTGTGGAAGGAGAAAAGGCTTTTCGTTTTTCTCCATCCTATCCAACCCTCGAAATTGTCTCGAATAAAGATCTATACAAAAATTCACAACTCTATTTTTATGCTGTTAATCTTGCCAAGGCAAATGTTAATTTACTTGAAGGAGAAGATGCCGGATTAATTAAACTGGATATTAGTGAATCGGAAAAACATGGTACTTTGAAACATTTGGTCTCTGTTTATAATCCCGATAACGACGTAATTACACCAGGACTGGATAGTTATGGGCCACGAATCATTAATTTTGCCAATATCTTAAAATATGATTATATTCCTTTAGCCAAGACCATTAATGTTATTCTTGATATTGTTAAAGAATCGTTAGGCTCTCCTGTAGAAATAGAATTTGCCGTTGATTTAAACAAAGATAAAAATGGATTGGCGTCTTTTTATTTATTACAGATTAAACCCTTGGTTTGTAACGAAGATGATTTTAATGTAGATATTGATAAAATTGATGAAAAAGATTTAGTACTTTATTCAGAAAAAACAATGGGTAATGGGAAACTTCAAAACATCAGGGATGTTATATATGTAGTTCCTGAAAAATTTAATAATACCCATACAGTAGAAATGGCTCGTGAAATAGAGCTGTTAAATCAGAAGATGCAGGAAGCCGGGAAACAGTATGTGTTAATAGGACCGGGTAGATGGGGTACGCGAGATAAATTTATAGGGATTCCTGTTTCGTGGCCACAAATTTCAAATGCGAAAGTTATTGTTGAAATGAGTCTTGATGATTTTGTGCTGGATGCATCGCTGGGTTCGCATTTTTTCCATAATGTTACCTCGATGAATGTCGGATATTTTTCTGTAAATCATAAATCAATAAAGGATTATATCTCGTGGGATATCTTAAAAAATCAGAAGGTGGTGGAAGAAACCAGGTATTTTAAACATATTACCTTTAAAAAACCATTAACTATCACAATGGATGGAAGAAAGCGGATTGCTTCCATTACACGAACAAATAATAAATAATCAGAAAAAAATTAGTATGAGTTTTTATACCAACCAACAAGATAATTTAAAAATAGACTTTAACGATACTTCATTTAATCTTTTAATGCAGCGCAGAATTCATAAGGTGTTGTTAATCGCCAGCAATTACGATTCTTTTATGCTCGAAGAAGATGGTCGTATCGACGAACAGATATTTAATGAATATGTTGCATTAAATTTAAGGTATCCGCCCATTTTTATTTTAGCAAATTCACCAGAGCAGGCATTTGAGATCCTTAGAACGGATAATATAGACTTAGTTATTACCATGTTACGTATTGGAAATAACGATACGTTTAACTTTGCTAAAGAAATTAAGTCTTTATATCCTAATATTCCTATTGTTGTTCTTACTCATTTTTCAAGAGAGGTTACGATGCGCTTAGAAAAAGAAGATTTAAGTGCTATTGATTATGTGTTTTGTTGGTTGGGGAATGCCGACTTATTATTAGCTATTATAAAATTGATTGAGGACCGGATGAATGTTCAACACGATGTTGAAGTGGTTGGTGTACAAACGATACTTTTGATTGAGGACTCTATCCGGTATATTTCAAGTTACCTGCCTAATATTTATAAAATTATCTTTAAACAATCGAAAGAATACATGCGCGAGGCGCTTAATGAACATCAGCGTATGTTGCGTATGAGAGGGCGACCCAAAATTCTTCTGGCTACGAACTATGAACAGGCAATTGAGATTTACGAAAAGTATAAGTATAACATGTTGGGAATCATCTCTGACATAACTTATCCACGCAATGGCGTTAAAGATAAATTGGCAGGAATAAAGTTATGTAAAAAAGTGAAAGAAGATGATGAATTTATGCCTTTACTCCTTCAGTCATCCGATATGGAAAATAAACAATATGCCGATGAGTTAGGTGTGGGTTTTATCCATAAATATTCTAAAACATTATCCATTGAACTAAGAAATTATATTATTAAACAATTTGCATTTGGTGAGTTTGTATTCCGTGATCCGGATACTTTAAAACCTATTGGGCATGCTTCCGATTTACAATCATTACAAAATTTGTTGCTTACTATTCCCGATAAATCACTGGAATATCATGCCAGCAGGAATGATTTATCGAAGTGGTTAAATGCCCGGGCCATTTTTCCTATTGCTCAGTTGTTTAAATTTTTATCGCTTGAAGATTTTAAAAGCCTTAAAGATGCTCGAACCTATATCTATCGGGCTATATCAAGCTACAGGATGAGCAA
>JBNJFS010000014.1:0-23744 GCA_051747085.1 Bacteroidota bacterium | reverse complement strand
TCATACTGTTCCAACATTCGGTATAATCCACCAATACCCTCATTTGATATAGCAATACTTTTTAGCATAAAATCAGTTGAAATATTGCTTTCTTCTGCTGCCTTAAGTGCTCTTGTATAGTATTCCAGCGCCGTTTTACCGGCTGACTTTCTTCTGTAAATAACCCCCATCATATTTAATGACAAGGCTTTTAAATAAGCATCATCGGAAAGTAAAGCATTTTCATACGCTTTTTTATAATAATAAATAGCAGATAAGTAATCGCTCTCTATCTTCTTGCTATTCCCTAACATGCTGTAGGCAAAAGAGAGTGCTTTATAATTGTGGGTGCTTTCACTTACATCTTTAAATAACCCCATCTTGACGGTATCCTTTAATATCTCCTTTATGAATTTATCAGGATCATATATATTGATTGAATAAGTCTCAGTTCTTGCAAATAAAGAATCTAACCAGGATTTATTATCAATTTGAATTTCTTTATTTTGTGAACCTTTCGTTAAAACCCCTTCTGGAGTGTCATTGCTATATTTATTTGAGTTATTACACGAGAAAATAAGAAATGAAAGAATAAGTACCTGTAAAAAAATATAATTTCTTTCCATTTTCTGATCTTTTTTCAACCAACATTAATTTTAAAAAGTTGACATTCAGTATTTTGACAAAATAAACAACTTGTAGCTTAAGATCAAATTTAGCAATGTTTTTTAAATTCGTGAAACGAATTTCATTTATTGTAATCTTTATGAAAGAAAATTAAGCTGAACCATAGGCAAGCTGTACATTTCCCTGTCTTTTTTTTTCAATACCAACTCTAATTTTCGCAACCAGAACTTACAAACCCTTTAATTTTCGCATGCTCCATTGCCGCATAAGCCGATTCGAACTCCAAATATTCGGTTTTGATATGCTGAAGTTTTTCAAAACTATTCTGTTCATGCAGAAATAAACTCCGCGATCGAATTTTTCGAATATAAATAGTTTCTATCCTTTCCGGATATTCTAAGGCTATATCAGAATATATCCACGGGTCTTTTTGTCCGCTATCGCCAATTAAAATAGCTTTCTGATCAGGAAAAATCTCCAAAATACGCTTAATCTTATCATATTTATGCTGATGGCTCCCTCCACCGGATTTCCAAAACTTATAAATACTGTATTCTAATTTTCTGAGAAGAAAAACACCTTTTGGTAAATCATTCGTGTAGAAAAAATCCACTAACAAATCATATAAATTCCATTCACTACTTGAAACATAAAAAAACGGAATGTCAGATGTATCATCCTTTCCTTTGCTTAATGCCTTATAAAACTCAGTTATTCCGCGAAAAGAACGTCTGGTTAATGCATTTTTAAATAGCATAAGTTGGAGTTTTTTCATAGTTTGCGTTGAATGAGATACCAGCACCGTATCGTCAATATCAGAAATAATAATCCTTTGGGTTTTTGGGGAAATAATCCTCACCTCTCCCTTTGCAACTATGGCTCCCTGATTTTCAATTACATTATCCATTAATTCAAAATCAACAGTATACCAGTTGTTATACCTTATCTGTTCTAATTTGTTATTAATATTGAAGTGAAAGCTAAAGAAACCTAATTCATCTGTTTCACATACTTGAGTTTCACCTAAAAATACGGCACGAACATTAACTCCTGCAATTTCGTCACTCGAAAATCTTTTGATTGTAGCCAGGAAGTTATGCCAGAATCTATGCTTATCCTTAGGTTTCGAAAGCCCTTTATCTTCAATAACCATGCCCTCAATAAAAACTTCGGTTTTATTGCCGTATCCACGGTATGGAATTATTTTGGGAACATCGAGCCAGCCAGCTTTATGTTTTATATAAATCTTAACTCGTTTAAAAGGATTAACTATTTTTCTAAAAATCGGTTTTAGATATTTCATAGGATTTTTTGCATAGATTTTGTTATGTTATTACTATACAAGTTTTAAGCCATTGTAAAAACTGTTGTGAAAAAAAAGAAAAAGAAAATATTATTTGTAATTAATCCTAAATCCAGGGCATTACTCAATGATAATTTGGAGTCAGTTATATACAGAATTTTGTCAAAAGATAAATTTGAATGGACTTTTTTTTACACAACTGGTGATAAGGATAATGAAAAATTAACGGATTCTATGCATAAATTTAATCCGGAACTCATTATTGCTGCAGGGGGCGATGGTACAGTAAATCTGGTAGCCAGCCATATTATCGGAAAAGATATTCAAATGGGTATAATTCCTGCCGGATCAGCTAACGGAGTAGCTTTAAATTTAAATATACCTAATGACTTCGAAGAGGCATTAAAAAAAATGATCAATACATCGCCCAAGCCTGTCGATACTATTTTAATTAACAATAAATTTTATTGTTTACATTTAAGTGATGTGGGCATTAATGCACGAATTGTAAAACGTTTTTCACAGGAACAATTAAAAGGTATATCTGGCTATGCCAAGCAACTGCTAAAAGAACTATTTTCTCCTAAAACATCATTTAGATTTACTCTTAAAACATCTGATTTCAATAAAAAGAGAAAAGCTGAAATGATTGTTATTGCCAATGCTTCTGTGTACGGAACCGGTGCCATAATTAATCCCAATGGCGTAATGAACGACGGGAAATTTGAAATTGTAATTATCAAGCCCTATCCCTGGTGGATTGTTTTCAGGTTTATAGTAGCATTTTTTACAGGAAATCTGCATAAGATGAAATATGTACAGATTATTACTACAACAAAAGCTGAGATAACGCTTCATCCCGCGCAGGATATTCACATAGATGGGGAGGTGCAAAATCGGGTTAAACAGCTAAAAGCGGAAATAATTCCTGATGCAATCGAAATTATTTACTAATTAAGTGTTCGTAATGACTATTATTATGTAACTTAATATATAAGTGTGGATTTTTTACACATTTGTGTATAATGGGTAAAAATAAGTGGTTCTTAAAACTAATTTGATTTAACTGGACAAAATTAACGGACTTTTTTCAAAAAGAATTAAGCCGAACTATAAGCAAGCTGCACTTTTCCCTGTCTGCTTTTTTTCAATTTCAACTCTAATTTTCGCAACCAAACGACCAATATAGCTAAAATAATACGTGGCCAGATAAGCCAATGAATAGTAATTCCCAGGGCTAAAAACAACAATGGATCTTCAATCTGCGAATGGGATATCACTGCATGATGATTTAATAGATCAGCATCTTTTCGATTCATCTTATTTTTATCCAGCTGATCCAAAACTACGGCAGCTCCATACGCTAATCCTATCGTATTTACAACGATTAATGAAACTGAAGTACTTTCAGGTAAACCCAGAATACGCATCAATGGCCTCATGATACGGGATATCCATGCGATAACTCCAAATTCCTCCAGGATGTTCTGAAAAATAAACAAAATGCTTACCAGGCTTATAATCTTTAATCCCAGAAAAAACATATCTACCACCCAGTTTTTAAGAACAACTGGAAAACTTTGGCTGCTTGCTGTAATCTCATTTTGGACGAACACTTCCCCTTGTGGTAAAATTGCATTGAGAAATAATCCTGCAACAAGACTAAAAATAACCCGAATGGTAAGCATCCGAAAAACACTGGAGCCCGACTTTTTAATAATGGCCGATTCAATAATAAAACCATGAGCTATCAGACTCATTATTGCTAATATTGTAGCTTCGCGGACAGGTATACCCAGGGTAGAAATAACCGCGATAACAGAATAAATATTGGTAAGCATGCTGGTAATAAGGACAAACGCCGATTCGGCAGGCAAACCTAATAAATTAAAGAACGGCTGTAACCCACCGGAAATTTGCGCTAACCAACCCGTGTAATTTAAGACCAAAACAAAAAAAGTTACCGGTATAGTAATCTTCAAAAGCCAGATAGTCGTTTTAGCAGCTTTTGGTAATGCCGGTTTGGTGCATTTTAAAATGCGATGGAATAATTGCTTTATCTTCATCTTTAAATCTATAAGGCCACAAATATAGATTTTTAGACCAACCTCTTTCGTTTAAGTTTAATTATTCGTACCGCAAACTTTCTACCGGATTTTTTCGGGCTGCTTTTAAGCTGTACCAGCTAATGGTAATTAATGTAAAGAAAAGAGCCAGGAAGCCGGCAAATATAAACATCCACCAGGGAAGATTCGTTTGATAAACAAAATTTTGTAACCAACGATCAAGCATATAATAAGCCAATGGGCTGGCGATAATCATTGCAATGATGATTAATAGAATATAATCGCTGACAAACAATTTAAAAATACTTGCCGTAGACGCACCATTCACTTTTCGTATGGCAATATTTTTCGTTTGTTTTTTCGTGGTGAAAATAGTTATTCCCAGCAGGCCTAAAGAAGCTATAAAAATAGCTAAGAAAGAAAAAATACTTATAAGTACTGCCATTCTTTTTTCTTCTTTGTACAATTCATCAAAATTATCGGTCAAAAAGGAATGGTTAAACTGCATTTGAGGATAAACCTCCAACAATGTTTTTTTAATTTGTTCTATTAATGATGAAATATCCTGTGTATTATAATGTATAACCATATCGCGTATCATATAATCACCTACCGTCAAAAACATGGGCCCGGTTTGTTCGTGAAACGAATGAAACTTAAAATCCTGCACCACACCAATAATTTCACTACCACTTAATTCGTCGCTTAATTCAAAATATTGGTGGGTTTTTTCGTTAATAATTACTTTACCCTGAGCATTCTCTCCGTAAAACGAGAAAGGATTTCCTTTAACCAGTTCCAAATCAAATGTTTCAATAAAGTCTTTATCCACAAATAATCCTTCCACATTTATTTTTTCTGCAGGCTCATCCGGCAATGACATATTAACACTCATGCGATTATTGGATGGTGGTAACCACATGGCTCCACTAATATTCTTTATATCATTTATTTTAGATAACTCTTGTTTTGCTGTTTGAAATTTTCCGGCCTGAACCAATTCACCAACCGGAATGACAATTTTTTTGTCAGGATTAAATCCTAAATCGCTATGCATGGCGAATCTTAACTGCTTTACAATGCCTGTTGAGCCAATAACTAAACCAATAAATATGATATACTGTAAAGCAAGCATAACTTTTTTCAGATTGAATTTATGATGAACATACATTTTCTCCTTTCGCAAGATATCAATGGGAGAAATTTTGTTAAAGTAATACATCATATAAACTGCCGGGGCAATGACAACAATACCGAAAATAAGCAGTGTTCCCAATATCATTTCCCTGTTAAACAGGATAATAATTTGCTTATCGAAAATCTGATTGATTAAAGGTCTGAATTGTTCTATGATAATAAAAGCCAAAATAAAAGCGACTATTGAAATAAGAAATGATTCGGTAAACAATAGTTTTAATAACGATCTTTTTTGTGCCCCTAAAATTTTTCGCACCCCAATCTCTTTGGTACGGGAAACAATTTGCGATGTTGAAAGGATAATATAATTGATACTGGCAATGAGCAATACCAGTATAGCTACTGCAGAAAAAATATAAATGGATGTAAGGTTTCCTTTTTCATCACCTCCTAAAATATCCTCCGACTGTAAATACTCAGCGGTAACTGGTTGAAGATAAAAGGCTCTGTCCTCCGGTTTTTCTAACTTCCGGGCTGTAATATCATCCGATATTTTTGCAAATGAAGCCGGATTTGCATTCTCATCGTATAAAATATACATTCTGAATATTTCCAACTCCCAGTTTTCTTTATAAAAACTTACATCTCGTTCTACATTATCAGTAAAAGGCATATAGTTATTAATCCTTAACATTAATAATTCAATGGGTGAGATAAAGTCGGGATGAATGGTTGATGTTACCGGAAAATCTTCGTAAACCGCTTTAATCAATACCTGCATTTCCTCGCCAAAATTAAGAACCGTTAAATCCTTATTAATAACATCTGTAGTACCAAAATATTTTTTTGCTGTTGATTTTGAGATAGCAATCTGGTATGGGTCATTTTCAAACTCAGATATATTGCCAATAATTATGTTGGGATCAAAAATTTCGAAAAAATCCTGGTCGGCACAGATATAATTCTCTGCATTAAAGGTTTCTTGATTGATATCGATTTGAGTACTGTGAAAGCCAAAAACCCGGGTCGCTTTTTTTACCTCGGGATAACTGGCCAACAATTCATCGCGCAATGGATAGGGTGACTTTGGTGTTTTCCAGTGATGAACATTATTTTGTTGAATAATACGGTAAATGTTTTCACTATTTTCCAGGTATTTATTATAACTGGTTTCCTGGATAATAAAAATAAGGATAAAGAAAATGGAAGCCAACCCAAGGGCCAGTCCTAAAATTTTAATTAAGGTGATGGATTTGTTCCTTAAAAAATTTCTTATGGCTGTTTTAAGATAATGTACCAACATAACTTCATATTTTTTTGATTTCAGAATAACTGAACCAACCTCCATACCAAAAATTTAAATGACTGATAATCAAGCTTTTTAAAACAATCAACAAAAACAAAGTGTCGTAAAATCCAACACATGTGTTTAAAATAACAACAATATATTGTATTTTTATTGAATGAATGATAAATTAATGATTAAATATGGCAACAGAAAAAGAAAAGTTCATTGAAAATCTTAAAAAAAGAACAAAAAAGTTTGCAACCGATGTGATATTATTCTGCGATACACTTAAAAATAGTAAGGCTACTCCGGTAATCGCTTACCAATTAATTAAATCAGCAACATCAGTAGGAGCAAATTATCGTGCAGCATGCAGGGGCCGCTCAAAAGCAGAATTTTTTAGCAAAATTTGCATTGTAGTTGAAGAAGCTGATGAGTCGGAATATTGGCTGGAAGTTATTGATGAAACCGACTTATCAAAGGAGAAAAAGGAATTATCCAGATTACTAATTGAAGCTAATGAAATATGCAAAATAATGACAAAAGCAAAAAGTTCAGCTTACACAAAAAAACTTTAAACCATTAAAATTGAATCATTGCATCATTGAAACATTGCATCATTGCATCATTGAATCATTGTATCATTGTATCATTGCATCATTGAATCATTGCATCATTGAAACATTGCATCATTGCATCATTGAATCATTGTATCATTGTATCATTGCATCATTGAATCATTGCATCATTGAATCATTGGAACATTGCATCATTGCATCATTGAAACATTTTCATTATTGAATCATTGACTATGAAAAAAGGAAAAATACTCATCGTAGATGATAACGAAGAACTTTTAATCGCCTTAAGGCTTTTTTTATCCGAGCATTTTTCGGTTATCGACACCATCAAGAACCCAAACCTAATACCCGATTATTTAAGAAAAAATACGTACGACCTGGTTTTACTGGATATGAACTTTTCTGCCGGCGTAAATACCGGGAACGAAGGAATTTACTGGATGAAACAAATCAAAGAAACAGATCCGAATGTTTCGGTTGTTCTCATTACAGCCTATGGTGATGTTGAGTTGGCTGTGAATGCGATGAAAGAAGGTGCCGCCGATTTTATTCAAAAATCGTGGGACGAGAAAAAAATCCTTTCTTCCATCTTATCTGCATACAATCTGCAGCAATCGAAAGTCAGGATTCAGAATCTTGAGCAAAAGCAAAAACACCTGAGCGAACGTATCGACCAAAAATATTCCAACATTATCGGAAAATCACCGGTTATAAAAAAGGTGCTACAAATGGTTGATAAAGTTGCTCCTACTGATGCCAATATGTTAATTACCGGTGAGAACGGTACAGGCAAAGAAGTGATTGCCCGCGAAATTCACCGCAAATCGAACCGTTCAGATGAAGTATTTGTAAATGTAGACCTGGGTGCAATATCTGAAAATCTTTTTGAAAGCGAACTATTTGGCTATGTTAAAGGCGCTTTTACCGATGCCAAAGAAGACCGTACCGGAAGATTTGAAATAGCATCCGGCGGCACACTTTTTCTCGATGAAATTGGGAATTTACCCGTTGAGTTACAATCCAAACTATTAACGGTAATACAAAACAAAGAAATTTACCGGGTGGGTTCAAATAAACCCATTCCTGTGGATATTCGTTTAATATGTGCAACCAATATGGATTTGGATAAAATGGTACAGGAAAATCAATTCAGACAGGATTTACTTTACCGAATCAATACCATACAAATTGAGTTACCCCCATTACGAGAACGAACCGATGATATCCCGTTACTTACCGATTTTTTTCTAAAAAGATATTCAGAAAAATATCAGAAAGCACTTTTAAAATTTTCCGAACAGGCCCTAAAAAAGATGAAAACTCACTCGTGGCCTGGAAATATAAGGGAATTACAGCATACCGTTGAAAAAGCTGTAATTTTATGTGATAATAAAGAAATTAAGGAAGAACATTGCTGGCCCGATGGTGAAAAAAAGGCAAAGGTTTTTACGCCAAATACACTTAACTTAGACGAAAACGAAAAAAATATTATCGAAAGAGCCATTGCAAAACAGAAAGGGAATTTAAGTGCAGCAGCCAAAGAACTGGGAATAAACCGGTCAACATTATACAAAAAAATCGAAAAATATGGTCTTTAGTCGTTTTAAAATAAGCATTATTATACAGATAATCCTCATTGGATTGACTACTGCCGCTTTTTTTTGGTCAGTGCAACAGGAATATATGCTTGTTACCAGCTCATCGCTAGTACTGTTATGGATGGCACAAATCGCGTATCTTATCTGGTATGTGCAAAAGTTAACCAGAGATATCCAAAAATTAATCACAGCACTCAAGTATGATGATATCTCCATTGCGTTTAAAAAAGAAAAGCGGTTAGACCCTTCGTTTAATCAGTTATATAATGAGTTGCATGAAATCATTAACAATATTTCACAAGTACGTTCAGAAAAAGAAACCGAACATCAATACTTTCAAAATACCATAAAACATATTGGTATCGGAATCATTGGTTTTGACGACAACGGTAAAGTTGAAATCTGTAATAAAGCAGCATTGGAGCTATTAAACAGGCCTGCCATTTCAATTATTAATGATATAGATAAGACACTCCCGGGATTAGCAAAAACATGCAAAAACCTAAATCCGGGAGCTACAAAACTCATTAAGCTGGTAACCAAAAGCGAAACCTTACAATTATCGATAAAGGCAGCAAATTTTAGAATAAAGAGTAAAAACATCAAGCTGCTATCTATTCAGAATATCAAGACCGAAATTGACCAGAGCGAAGTAGAAGCCTGGCAAAAATTAATCCGGGTTTTAACCCACGAAATTATGAACTCGGTTAGCCCGATAAAACTGCTTTCCGGTTCGCTGGTAAAAATGTTCCAAACCGATAATCAAATAAAAACATCTGAGCAGCTGGACAATACAACCATCGAAAATGCTGTATTAGGCCTTAAAACCATCCAAAAACGCAGTGCCGGATTATCTGGCTTTGTAGAAACCTATAAAAGTCTTACCCAAATTCCTAAGCCCAGTTTTTCTATCATTCCAGTGGCTGATTTAATTGAGCATATCCAAACCCTTTTCGAAGATGATATAAAACAAAAAGGCATTGATCTTATCGTTTCAATTGATCCTTATGATTTAGCTATTAACGCAGATGAAAAACTTATTGAGCAGGTGCTGATAAACCTGATAAAAAATGCGATTGAAGTCTTAGGAAATATTAAAAATTCGCAAATAACAATAGAAGCAAACCAGGTTAACGATTCTGTACACTTTAAAATCAAAGACAACGGGCCGGGTATTCCATCGGAAATAATGGACCAGATTTTTATTCCATTTTTCACTACTAAGGAAAAAGGCTCGGGTATTGGCTTGAGTCTTTCACGTCAAATTATGTATTTACATGGTGGTTCTATTTCGGTAAAATCAATACCGGGCAAAAAAACGGTTTTTACATTGCAGTTTTAACTGCAACCCGCTTAGCCGCTTGGAGCGGCTTAGCGGATTGTTAATTAGATGAGATTACTCATACCGCAACGATTCCGTCGGATTCTTACTGGCAGCAGTAATGGCCTGGTAACTTACTGTTATTAATGCTATAAACAATGCAAGAAGTGCTGCTGCAGGGAATATCCATAATTTAATATCGGTATGATATGCATAATTTTGCAACCAGCTTTTCATAAAAAAGTAAGCCAATGGCCAGGCTACAACATTAGCAATTACTACCCATATGGTAAACTGCTTAAATAATAAACGTACAATAGTTAAAACAGAAGCACCCAGTGCTTTTCTTATGCCTATTTCTTTGGTTTTTTGTTCGGCCATAAACGAAGCAAGGCCAAACAACCCTAAACAGGCGATAAAAATTGCCAATAAAGAAAATACCATGAATACTTCACCCGTTTTAAATTCTTCTTTATGGAGATTAATAAAATCATTCTCCATAATAGAATATTCAAACGGAGCATCCTGAACAAATTTATTCCAGGTATTTTTCACCAATTGAATAGCCTCGCTATTAATTCCGGTATTAAACTTAACAGATACCCAATCAACATGATTACCATAAGTAATAAGAACCAAAGAGCCAACATCCTGATGCAACGACCTAAAATTAAAGTTTTCAACAACTCCAACAATATTCCATTCTGTAACATTATTATTGTACTTTGTTATAATTTTCTTTCCGACAACCGGTTTTTCTAATCCAAACTCTTTAACGGCCGATTCGTTCAGTACGATGGCTAATGAATCTGTAGCAAATTCGCGCGAAAAGAAACGCCCTTCTTTCATTTCCAGTTGATAGGTTTCATCAAAATCGTATCCTACACGTAATAATCTGGGAACATATGATTCTTCGGTACTTTCACCGGGAATTGACATAGGAAATCCTCCAAAAATTTTCCCGGGTAGCGTATTTGAAGAAGTGACACTGGTTACAACTGAATTTTTCACCAGCTCCTGTTTAAAAGAATTAAATGAATTTCCTAAATAACCGGCTTTCTCAATAACTAAAATATTTTCTTTTTCAAAACCGATATCTTTATTTTTGATGTAATGAAGCTGACTGTAAATCACAAAAGTACAGATAAACAGAACAATGGATACGGTAAACTGAAATATCACTAAAAAGTTTCTGAACCAGGAATGACTTTTACCCGAGAAAACCGAACTTTTAATTACACTTAAGATTTTGATAGAAGATAAATACCCGGCAGAATAAGCTCCTGAGAACAATCCTACAACTATTGCCAATAGAATTAATGCAGGAATAACAAAAGGATTCGTAGCGTATCCCACGCTTAACTCTTTGGATATAAAATTATTGAATACCGGCAGGATAGATTCAATAATAATCATCGCAATAAATAAAGAAATAAAACTCAAAACTATGGATTCAAAAATAAACTGTCGGAATAAAGCTCCGCGACTGGCACCTACAACTTTTCGTATACCAACTTCTTTGGCTCGTTTTGCCGAACGGGCAGTGGAAAGATTCATAAAATTTATACAAGCGACCACTAATATAAACAGGGCAATAATAGAAAATATATAAACATAAATGATATTCGAGTTAGGCTCAATCTCAAAATCGGTATGCGAATGCAAATGTATTTCGGTTATAGGTTGTAATAAATATTTAAAATAATTGCCCGCCTCGTAAAATGATTCTAAATCAGCACCCAACGACATAACCAATTCTCTTTCGATATGAGTTAATGCCACATCATGAATTTTCTCATTTACCTTTCGGGGATTTACACCTTCTTCCAGCAATAAATAGGTATAACTCATATCATTGGCCAGCCAGGTAGTATAACCAGGAATATCACTACTTACAATCGAAATTAAAATGTTGTAATGAAAATGCGAATTAGAAGGCGTATCTTCAACAACTCCTGTAATTAAATACTCATCTCCATATAATTGAATAGACTTTCCAATCACATCCTTATTTCCAAAATATTTCCGGGCGGTAGATTCTGATAGAATAACTTCATAAGGTGAACTTAAAGCCCCTTGAGAATTTCCATTAACAAAATCAACATCAAAAATATCAAAAAAAGTACTATCCACATAAAACACATTTTCTTCCAAATACTGTCTTGCAGCAATATTTACAACCATTTCGGTAGAAGCAAACGATGCTTTTACAACTCTTGTAGATTTTAAAACTTCAGGAATCTGCTCAACAAAAGTTTGTCCTGCAGGAGAGCCGGTAACATATGCTTTCATCTCATTTCCGCCAAAACTACCGCTAAGTCCTACGCGATAAATGTTTTCAGCATTTTCATGATACCGGTCATAAGAAAGTTCATCTACAATAAACAGGGTTATCAAAATGCTACAAACCATTCCTATAGCTAAACCCAGAATATTAATAAATGAATAGGTTTTATTTCGAACCAGATTTCGTATGGATACTTTTAAAAAATTTCTGAACATAATTTTACGTTTTTAATGATTTTAGTATGTCCTTTGCCAAAAATATACCAAACTTTTTAAGCATCTGTTTTTAAAACAATTACAACACAAACCATTTGTAATACTTTTTAAAAATGTAAAAATTTTTTACATTTAACTCAATTATCGAACACTTAATATGCAATCATCAATGAAGAGTAAAGGTAAAATTTTAATTGCCGATGATGATAAAAATATTTTAAAATCGTTATCCATATTATTAGATAACGACTTTGATACGGTGGATACTTTATCAAATCCCAATTTAATCATTTCACAATATCAAAAAGAAAACTATGATATTGTTTTACTGGACATGAATTTTTCGGCGGGTTTAAATACCGGAAACGAAGGCATTTTCTGGTTAAACGAAATTTTAAAAATCGATAAAAATGCCACAGTAATTTTCATAACCGCCTATGGCGATGTCAATTTGGCTGTAAAAGCAATGAAACAGGGAGCTACCGATTTTATCATTAAACCCTGGAACAATGAGAAATTAATCCATACCCTTAAATCGGCTTTAAAAATAAGAGAATCACAACTAAAAATTGACAAACTATCGAAAGACAATGAATCGCTGAGTGGTGAAATAAACAAACCCAACGAAAAAATTATCGGCTCTTCGGCTGCAATGAAAGAAATTTTTTCGGTTATTGATAAGGTTGCTGCTACCGATGCCAGTGTTTTAATTACCGGCGAAAATGGAACCGGGAAAGAGCTGATAGCCAAAGAAATTCACCGGAGGTCTGCTCGAAAATCAAAACCCATGATTACGATTGATATGGGCAGCATACCGGAATCATTGTTTGAAACCGAATTATTCGGGCATAAAAAAGGAGCCTTTACCGATGCCAAAGAAGATAAAACAGGCCGTTTTGAAATAGCCAACGGTGGTACCTTATTTTTAGATGAGATTGGCAACCTGCCCGTATCACTACAATCAAAAATTTTAACCGCTTTGCAAAAACAAGAAATTGTTCCTGTGGGAGCGAATAAACCCATTCCAATTGATATCCGGTTAATTACGGCAACCAATAAAAATCCTGAAGAATTGATTCAAAAAGGATTATTCCGCGAAGACCTTTTTTACAGAATTAATACCGTTCAGATTCAACTTCCGCCTTTACGTAAACGAAAAGAAGATATTTTAGAAATCGCAGAATATTATTTAAATACTTTTGCAATAAAATACGAAAAACAGGGAGTTAAATTCAGTAACCAGGCAATCACTACATTACAAGAATATCAATGGCCGGGCAATATCCGTGAATTAAAACATACCATCGAAAAGGCCGTCATTTTATCTACCAACAATTCACTGGAACCGGAGGATTTTATGCTAAAACAAAAACCCAGAAAACAAGATTGGCCCTTAAAATTTGAAGAGATAGAAAAAAAAGCTATTGTCAGAGCATTAGAAAATAATGAGGGGAAAATGACAGAAGCAGCCAGAGAACTGGGATTAACCCGACAAACATTATACAATAAAATCAAAAAATATAACATCTAATCGTGCTTAGTAGAAAATTTTATATCCAAATTATCCTCCGAATTATACTTATTCTGGTTAACTGTTTAAGTATTATTCCCTTTATCCTGAAAGAAGAAAAATTATTTACCATCCTTGGATTAGGATTTTTACTCATTTTACAAATTTTTCTTCTTCTACAGTATATCAATAAATTCAACAGGGATATCGCTGATTTTTTTGCGGCCTTAAAAACCAACGATGCTTCATTTGCTTTTCATGATAAAGTTTTTTCAAATATCGATAAAGATTTTCAGGACAATATCGAACATGTCAGAAACCAGCTTTTTAACATCACAGAGCGCAAAGAAATTCAGCAATCCTATTTTAAAACGGTCATTGAAAATACCCAAACTGCAATAATTACGGTAGGAGAAAACGGTAAAATAGACATTATCAATCATAGCGCCCTGGAATTACTCAACATCAACCGAATCTCAAACATCAAAGCAATCGAAAATATTCATCCGGAGTTTTATCAGTTATTACAGCATTCAGGCGCAGGCACCGAAAAAATGGTATTAATAAAAAGCAAAAATAAAGCAACTCCTTTAGCTGTTAGGATAAATGAATTTAAACAAAAAGGGAATCATCTTAAAATTGTTTCCTTTCAGGATATCGAATCCGAATTAAATGAAAAAGAATTGCTTTCGTGGCATCAATTGATACGGGTACTTACTCATGAAATTAATAATTCCATAACACCCATTACTTCATTGGCCGGCTCTTTGGAAAAACTATACCATAAGAATGAACATGAAATCATCAAAAAGCAGGAGATTTCAGAAGAAATCATAGAAAAAACATACGAAGGATTAAATGTTATCTCCAAACGTGGTAAAGGTTTGATTAATTTTGTGAATAATTACAAGCAAATTGCTTCACTAAAGCAATTAGATATTGAAACGATCAAAGTTGCCGAATTATTCTACAACCTTGAGCTGCTGATGAAAGACAAAATCTCAGAAAAAAATATCGACTTACAAATTGATATTATCCCCTTTGACCTGGAAGTAAATGCTGACAAAAAATACATAGAACAAATATTTATCAACCTGTTAAAGAATTCGTTGGAAGCAGTTAGCCGAGAAAGCGGTAAAATAAAATTATCCGGATATTATAAAACTAAAAACGGAAAAACGGTTTTAGAAATTAAAGATAATGGCATAGGTATTGCTCCTGAACTAAAAAACCAGATATTTATCCCATTCTTTACTACCAAAGAAAATGGCTCGGGTATTGGCTTAAGCCTTACGCGACAGATTATGCATCTGCATGGTGGTTCTATTTCGGTAAAATCGACACCGGATGTAGAAACGGTTTTTACGTTGCAGTTCTAATGGAAAACATCCTTTCAGTTTAACATTAAGGTGGATTAAAATTATCTTTGTAAAATTTATAGCAAATTAAAATTAATTATAGAATTTACAGAGCAACCTAAAATTCTTCTCATTCAAAACAAATGAAATAAAAAAAAATTCAGACATACTGCTATTATGAATATTCAATAAAGATACTGCTAAAACATTAAATGTCTTTGGTTAATAAATTTGGACATGCAAATGTTCTAACTTACTTTTGTATATGAGGCTTAAAAAATTTCAGGAATATGTTGGATAATGAAAATTATTTCAGTTCATTTCAAAAACATGCATTTATTTAATATAGAGATTCTTAATTATTCGACATAGTTATCTGCAAACCAGATTATTACATAATAACTATATGACAAATTGCTTTATCTTTTTAAAAGTTTTCAAGCTAATAATAAAACATGCCTGAAGCACAAAAAATCAAATCTACTCTAAGTCTTTCTCTTCAAAGATGTTTAGAGCAAAACCCTTAAAAAGATCCAATAAAATAAAAATATAATATAAGTTATGAAAGTAATCGAAAATACATGGATAACCATGAGTGACGGCATTAAGCTGGCTGCCAAAATATGGCTTCCCAAAGATGCAGAAAAAAATCCCGTACCTGGTATATTAGAGTATATTCCCTATCGAAAACGCGATTTGACTGCCTATAACGACCATAAAATGCACGGTTATTTTGCGAAGAGTGGATATGCCGGTATTCGGGTAGACCTTCGAGGCAGTGGAGATTCTGAAGGAATTCTCAAAGATGAGTATCTCCAGCAAGAGCTGAATGACGGGGTTGAGGTTATTAAGTGGATAGCCTCGCAACATTGGTGCGATGGAAATGTTGGTATGATAGGTATTTCATGGGGAGGTTTTAATGGCTTACAAATAGCCGCAATGCAACCACCTGAATTAAAGGCTATTATCACCGTGGCTTCCTCCGATGACCGCTATGCCGATGATGTACATTACATGGGGGGCTGCCTGCTTTCAGACAATCTTTCATGGGCTTCGGTAATGTTTGCACATACAAGTTGCCCGCCTGATCCCCAAATCGTTGGGGAAAAATGGAGAAAAATGTGGGAAGAGCGATTGGAGGCAAGCGGGCTATGGCTAAAAAAATGGCTGGAGCACCAACACCTTGACAATTACTGGAAGCATGGGTCTGTTTGTGAAGATTATGAAGCAATAAAATGCCCGGTGATGGCCGTAAGTGGATGGGCTGACGGGTATTCAAATACCGTATTTCGTCTGCTTGAAAATCTAAAAGTACCCCGACATGGGATCGTTGGAGCATTTGGGCATAAATATCCACATATGGGAGGTCCGGGGCCTGTATTTGACTTTTTAAAAAAAGCTGTGAACTGGTGGGATCAATGGCTTAAAGGAATAGACAATGGCGTTAAAGATGAGCCAATGCTTAGAACATGGGTGCTCGACTCAGTTTCTCCACTCTCATCTGACCGACCGGGTAGATGGATAGATGAGAAAATCTGGCCCTCTCCCATAATTGAAAATAGAGAATACAAGTTGGATACTCTAAGGGTAGAAGGACTTATTGCCCCCTCAAAAAAAACAGACTTTCTAAAAATAAAAAGTCCCTTAAATGTAGGCTTGTTTGGTGGAAAATGGTGTTCTTACTCAGAGGCAACCGACCTGCCCAGCGATCAAAGGGAAGAAGATGGTGGCTCACTGGTGTTTGACAGTCCGGTTTTGGATGAAGATTACGAGATTTTAGGAAAACCTTATCTTAAACTGAAGTTCAAATCTGACAAACGAATAGCTCAGGTTGCAGTCCGCCTGTCTGATGTCGGAACTGATGGAAGGGTAACCCGTGTAACTTTTGGTCTGCTTAACCTAACACACCGAGACAGTAATGAGAAGCCCCAAGAGCTTGAACCCGACAAGATTTATGAAGTAACTGTACCAATGAACTATATAGCACAACGCTTTCCAATTGGAAACCGGATAAGAGTTTCTATTTCTACTTCATATTGGCCTTTGGCTTGGCCGGCTCCGGAATCAGCCACTTTAACCATTTATCCGGCAGGAAGCTCGTTGATTTTGCCAAAAAGGAAGATCGCAAAGAGAGATGTTTCTGAAAAAGCACTAAAAAAACCGGGACCCTTAGACCAACTGGAAACAACCATGCTGGTGCCTGCCAAAAGAGAATGGATTGTGGAACGAAATCTGGCAACTAATAAAGTAACACAAAAAATTACAAACAACGACCCCCAGTATCGCTTAAACCACATAGATTTGGAGCTACGAAAAGATGCTACTGAAAAATACTCATACAACAATAACAGATATGAAACCCTAAGAGGTGAAGTGAAAGGAGTTAGGGAATTTCGCAGGGAGAACTGGAACGTAAAAACCATCACCCACATCATTCTAACTTCTACCACAACTCATTTTCTGATACGAGCCACTCTTGATGCTTATGAAGGAGATACAAGAGTATTCAGTCGCTCTTTTGATGAAAGTATACCCAGGGATATGGTTTAAAATATATCGCTATGACACTTTAAAGAATGTTTTAAAACTATGATTTTAAGATTAGTTTAGTAACTTTAAAAATAGAGTTTAAGTTAGTGATAAAAAAACAGCATATTGAAATTCAACTGTCAATTACTAAAAAAAAACAAAATGGATAAAAAGAAGAAAGTATTTGTCGTAGGACTGGACGAGTTTAACTTATCCCTAATCAAACAACTCCCTGAATGTAAGGATTGTGAAATTATTCCGGCTGTTAAATTTTCAGAAATGCGTGGCGTCGAAGATTTTTCCATTCCTGATCTTCTAAAAAAAACAGAAGAAAGAGTTAAAAAGAAAAGCGGAATTGATGCAGTAGTTTCTTATTTTGATTTTCCGGGATCCATAATGGTTCCTATCATTGCACAAAAATATGACTTGATTGGGCCCGACCTCGAAAGTGTTATGAAATGTGAACATAAATACTGGAGTCGCCTTGAACAATATAAAGCAATCCCCGACAACATACCTGAATTTAAAGCATTTGACCCATTTGATGAACACGCTTATGATAAAATTGATTTTAAAACGCCATTCTGGATTAAACCAATTAAATCCTATCATTCATTCCTCGCCTATAAAATTAAAGATAAAAAGCATTTTTATGAATGTATGGAAGAGGTACGTGAACATATTGATTATATCATTGAGCCGTTTAACTATATTTTATCTGAATATGGGTTGCCAAAAAAAATATCCGAATCAAAAAAACAAATGTTTGCCGAAACTCCTATTTCCGGAAAACAATGCACTGCAGAAGGATATGCTTTTGACGGTGAGGTGTTTATTTATGGTTTAGTGGACTCTGTAACACATGAAAAGTATTCTTCATTTACCAGATTTGAATACCCTTCAAACTTACCTTTAGAGATACAAGACCGCATATCTGACCTATCGCGCAAAGTGATTAAACAGATCGGATTAATGAACACAGCTTTTAACATTGAATATTTCTATAATGAAGAAGAAAATAAAATTAATCTTTTGGAGATAAACCCCCGTATGTCGCAATCTCATGCCGATATGTTTTATAAAGTGCATGGTATTTCCCATCACCATGTAATGTTAAATCTTGCCCTAGGCTGCAGACCTGAACCTTTTGAAAACAAGGGTGATTTTGAAGTAGCCGCTCATTTTATGCTTCGCTCCTTCAAATCAGGTGTGGTAAAAAAAGCGCCTTCCGAAACGGAAATTGAGCAATTGAAGAAAGAATACCCTGAAATGCGTATAGAGGTCACGGTTAAAGAAGGCACAAATCTTGATGATATTGAAGAACATCATGTCGACAGTTATAGCTATGTGCTGGTATACATCGATCTGGGCGGGCAAAGCCATAAGAACCTTCTTGAAAAATACAATGATATAGTAAAAAGATTGTCTTTTGAGATAGAACCTATAAAAAAATAAATTTTGCAAAACACAATCACCTGAAAAATTCTTTCCCTTCAGGATACCAACCCGGATTAAAAAAAAGAATTGCTCCTGAACTAAAAGACCAGCTTTTATCCCGTTTTTTACGACCAAAAAAATGGCTCGGGTATCGGTTTAAGCCTTTCGCGTCAGATTATGCATCTGCATGGTGGTTCTATTTCAGTACAATCAACACTTGGCAAAGAAACGGTTTTTACATTGCAGTTTTAATAAGGATCGCCGGCTTCCAGCCGGCAAAAATTGACATTAAATAAATCTGCTCTAATTCGCCAAGCAGCTCCAAACAGTTTGGCGAATTGTCAAAAAACAAATTATAAAACAGAACGAATAAAAAGGTTCGTCTTTATAAATCCTTATCCTTTAAAAAATACATCTAAGCCAATTGTTCCTTCTAAGGATACAAGATATGCCTCAGACTTAGCTTTCTTTAATTCTTTTATCGAATAATTAAGTTTGTCTTTTAATTTTAGCTCTTCGTTAATGGGCCAGTTAATTTCCTGTTTTCTAAAATTTTCGATATAATTAATCTTACCCTGCCAATGGCTTATCTCATGTAATTGTTTTTTCTTTAACCTTTCATGATACCAATCGGCGGATAAGATATACTCACGGGTAAACATGTTTCTTATTTCGGGGCTTTCAATTGTTCTGTTATTATAATGTCCATAAACCATAATATGCAACAAAGCCTTTAATGGAGGTATAGCATAATCAATACTACCATCTTCAAAATACATGATCGCAGATTTTTTCTGAGCCTCGGTAATATTATGTATCCCGTCAACAAAATCGTCCATATCCTGTAATTCCGGCTTAAGCATTTCGTTGGTAAATACACTCATGGATTCTTCGAAAATACGTCCAAAATGTTTAAACAAAAAAGCCCGGGTTATCCTATAACCTAAACGGCTTGCCAAAACTTTTTTCCCTTTGTATTCGAAATCATTTAATTTTTCTAAAGCTCCTTCCTGTATTAACTTTTTTGGATTTTTCTCCTCTTTTCTCATACGACACCACAATTCAGGTATTAAAATACTAATATCATGGTCGAAACGATTATTTTTCCCAACATACCCTGCTACCGTTGAAAATCCGTTATAGCCGGTTAAAATGTATGAAAGTAATGCATTATTCAGATCAGTTGTAGGTATTAACATATTAAACGGCCCTTTGGTGAGGGCTCCTTCTGAACCTGCTCCCGTAGTTGATGGCGATTTACCTGTAAGGCTGCATATAAAATCCATAAACAGCTCAGGAAATTCCTGGTAATGAATAGGGTTATATACACTTAAAGGACGGATACCTGCTTTTTTATCAGATGGATTATTCCTTCTTCCGGGTAAAATATCGGTAATGGGAAAAACTACAGATTTATCAGCAGGAATTTTTTTATATAGCCTTGTCCCTATTTTAGCTAGATAGCTGTCAATCGGATTGGAAAAATCGGGGCTCCTTTGTAAATATCTTGGGTTTTTAGATCTGCTATTATCATCCAGTATCCGAGGGTGTGATGGAGATATAAAATAAAGCTGGCTTTTTTCATTAGCTCCTTTTATTAACAGATCTTTTATAGGATCGGTATATTTATCAAATTGTATTGCATTTTCAATGATTTCTTTCCCATCAGAAGGTCTTAAGGGCTGATAATTCGTAGTAAAATTATTTTTACTGGAAAGATCTTTTTCTGCCTGAATATCATATCCCCTGTTAATAGCATCATCGGGTCTTTGAAAGAAAAGATACTCACAATTTGTTACTAATTTCACACTCCTGTTTTCAAAATTTTTGTCAAGATACTTTATTTGACTTGATGGTATGGTCACGGTTGCAGAAATATCATCCTCAACTTGCACTTTAGCTGCTGCAAGAAAATCAGGCCTTAATGAATGGACAAACCAGGATTGATCTTTACCAAAACCAACACGTAAATAAGATGTAATAATTTTTCGGTTATCAAACATTAGGCAATGACCTAAACGTCCGTTAATCCTGTCAACAGTAAATAATTTACGCCAAGCTTTTCCTATATTTTGGGTATTACTAATCTTCTTTATTAAAAACACCAGGGCTTTTACATGATCAGGTATAGAATATAAAAAATCATTATATTCTTTGGTATGCCCTTCAAAAGGTGTAAGCAACTTAATAACAGATCCCAGTGTTCTTTCAGGGCTCAGTATCGAACGACTGCTGTCTTTGTCATATATTGGTTCTTTCCAGCGTTTACTATAATCGTAATTTAATATTTCATCAACCTTTGCAAAATCTTTTTCTTTGTCATCGATAAAGAATGTTCCATAAATAATAGCATTTAGCAATGATTTCGATATTTCTGATTTTCCTCCTCCGGATACTGTAGATGGTTTATGGAGGAACGAACCTTCGGAATATGTTAATGACAAATACCAGTTTGGTGCAAAAGGATGTTTTTCCATAAATATTTTTTGACCACTGGGTAAAACATAATAATAATCTTTCAATAATTTAACCTTACATTCTTTCCCATTATATTTCCAATAAACGACACCTTTTTCCAGGTTAAATTCTGCATTTTCAGGTACATAATAAATATTAGGATGTATCTTATCAATACCATAATTTTCGGGATACACCTCCATTAAATCCTTATAATTAGCTTTTACTTCTTTAAAAGAATGTTTCCCCCCGGCCCTTTCAATAATTATTTTTGCAGACAATGTATTACCCATATTTATTCTTGAATAAGCTAATGTGCCTCCTGCATGTTCCTCTTCACATAGCCCATACATATTTGCTGCATAACTTATTTGTGTTTTTATTTCTTTTTTAGAATACCCATAATAATTGTCGGCAATTAAGGTAATGACAACCCCTTTATCATCACGACAGGAAATTTTAAAAGGCAAACCATCGTTATATAGTTCATCTTCATTTTTCCAACACATTCCTTCTTTTTTCTGACGATCTGTAGCATTTGCATATGCCGGCAATCCAACATCCTTTTTTCTTAGTTTTATAAGTTGGGGAGCCAATATAATACACCCTGTATGCCCCGTCCAGTGTTCAACATCTATTCCCGAATCATTTTTAAATAAATAAGGATCACCTGCATTCCCAAATATTGATTCTACAAAATCAAGATTACTAACCATTGAACCCGGTGCAAAAAAACGGATTTCCATGCTTTTTTCAGGCATTACACCTGGAATCTCCGGACAAACTACAGGTCTTAATAATAAAGATGTCCATAAATGAGCTTTATTTTTTTGAGCAGATGTAAACGGCAATTCCATATATTTTTGGGGAGGATTCAATGCTGTATGCAAAAGATGGGCAAAGGTAATTTTGGGCACCTCTTTCTTATCTAAAGGTATTGGTAATCCTCCGGCAACAATATGAAAAGAACCCTTTGTTGTCCGTCTGTCATGCAAAGGGTTGTGCAACACCCCTTGTTTTATCCGGTATGATTTTATCAATTCATTTTCAAATTTATTACCGTTCGGTGGCAAGCTCACTTCTCTTCCTATACCTGCTTTATCTAAAACAAAAGAATCAAAAGGAATTCGCAACGACTTATCAAATTGGATATCTCCAAGATAAGCATCAATAAATGCCTGAATACGTTGATCCGCAGGGTTTATAATTTCTGTTGATAACAACCGCATTTTTTCTTTGTAGTTATTCAAAAGGCTCTCGGCAAGGCTAACAAATTCTGATTCTGACATTCCTTCTTGTTTGTTAAAAGAGTCTCCTTCAAAAATTGCTTTCCCCATGGAAGCCAATTTCATATTAATATAACGAATAACATCTTTTCGTTTTTTTTCTGTGATTACTGATGTTTTATGATAACTTAATTCCATATTTTTTTATTTGAAAGATACATGATCTATAATTCAAAAAATAATCTTAACAAAAACAGTATAAAGTAACAAAAAAAAATCAACCTGCATAAAAAAATTATACAGGTTGATTAATAAAATCTATTATTTATAACTACTCATACCGCAACGATTCAGTCGGATTTTTACTGGCGGTTTTAAACGATTGTACGGTAATGGTTAACGATGCAATGACCAATGCAATAAGTAAGGCAAACACAAAATACCATATATTTAATTCAATTCGGTAAGCAAAGTTCTCCAACCAATTTCTCATAAAAAAGTATGATGCCGGAATACCTATTAGTGAGGATATGAACACCCATTTCAGAATATCTTTATTAAACAACATAAGAATTAAACCTACATTGGAACCCAACGCTTTTCGTATACCAATTTCTTTGGTACGCCTTGCAACCACAAAAGATGTTAATGCTAACAGCCCCAAAACGGAAATGATAATAGCCAGCAATGAAGCAACAAAAATCAGTTGATTCGATTTTTCTTCACTTCGATACATTTGAGCAAATTGCTCATCAAGGAAAGTATAATTCTGCGTATAATCAGGGTCAAAATTCTTAAATACGGTTTGTGCATGTTTTAATCCTT
>JBNJFS010000013.1:0-23866 GCA_051747085.1 Bacteroidota bacterium | reverse complement strand
TTCTCGTTTCTTCCTTGAAAATAATAACATAATCCCCAAAAAACACCGAATTGATAGAGATACAAAAACTTAAGGCAAAACCTGTTTATTTTTTATACCCTGAGAAAGCTTTATCTCTTCCTTTCCCAATGATTATCTTAACATATATATTATTGTGATTTAAATCCGGCCCATTCGTTAGTTTTTCTCCGTTTACGATCCAGTCCCTGTTAAAGGGATCAAACATATACCCTGCACTGAGTCCAAATACCATATCTCCCATTCTTTCCTTATTCTTCATAAAATCAAAGGAATAATGTAAGTTAATACCTATATCCGCGATAAACCCGGCTCTGTATAATTCTGCTCCGTCATCCGGATCTTGAATCATGTCGTCGAATGAAGCCTGGCCAATATTCCTGTCCATATTTAAAACCAATGATGATGCCCCAACACCAATGTGCGGAAACAGGTCAAAATTTCCGGGTTCAAATAATATATAACCAAAATTTAGCTTCCCGGATATTCCTTTTAAGGATACGTCATAGTTATTTCCTTCTGCTCTATCTCCCATAATTGCGTGTATTTCAGCACCATGAACAAACTTTTTCATGATTTTAAAGCTGGAACCGCCTATAATAAAGGTATTTTCTGAAAGTTCAGGATAACCAAACTGGCTTAAACTGGAATTCAAATCACCATAATCAGAGAAAGTGGTACCCATGGATAAAAACATACGGTTCGTAAATTTCTTAGGATTTTCTTTAGAATCTTCCTGGGCATTAAGCTGTAAGCCCATAATAAGTATCAAAACCGTTGTAATTGAAATGTGTTGAATGATTTTCATAATATAAATCGTTTAGTGTTAGTAATGGTAAGATTGTATTAAAATACCGTGCCACGAGTGATAAAAAAGAAAACCGACAAAAAAAGCTGTTAACTGTAACAGCTGATATAAACAAGGATTTAGCAAAAACCTTAGATACAAAAGTTTTTAAAATCCCTGACTATGATATAAAATATTAATTTACTTGGGGATATCTTACTCACTTGTAAATTTTATTCAACAATAATTAACAATCAATTGGTTGATATTATCTTTAATCAGGACAGGTAAAATGTTTTTAACATTATAAACACAAAAAATACATCGTAGCAATTACTTTAAAAATTCAAGATTCCGTTTTAAGCCTTCAAACCCGGTTCGCTGAACAGGTGAGTTTTTAAATATCTTTTTAAATCTTGTTTTATCCAGTTTTTCCCAATCCTCTTTTTTGAGATATAGAAGTTCTTCAGTGAGTTTAAATTGAGGGTTATTATGTGGCCTTGCTTTTGAGTTCCAGGGGCAAACATCCTGGCATATATCACATCCAAAAATCCAATCGTTCCATTTTCCTTTAAATTCCGATGGAAGTTCTCCTTTTTTCTCAATGGTTAGATAAGAAATGCATTTTCGGGCATCTAACTGATAAGGCTTCAAAGCACCTGTCGGGCATGCATCAATACATTTGGTGCAATTACCACAAAGATCTTTTTGTGGCCATCCGGAATAATCCAATGCTAAATCAATAATTAACTCACCAATAAAAACAAAAGAACCAAATGACTTTGATATTAGATTGGTATTTTTCCCCATCCATCCCAAACCGGCTTTTGCAGCCCACACTTTATCCATTACAGGAGCTGAGTCGACAAATGCTCTGCCATTCGTTTCGTGAATTTCATTATTTATAAAGGCATAAAGTTGATGTAGTTTTTCTTTGAGCACATAATGATAATCTTTACCATATGCGTATTTTGAAATTTGATAAGTATCCTTTTTTTGTTGTTCTTTAGGATAATAATTATATAAAACAGAAATAACGGATTTTGCTCCTTCGACCAGTTTCCTGGGATCGACTCGTTTTTCGAAATGGTTTTCCATGTATTGCATTTCTCCATGGAAACCTTTGTCAATCCATTCTTTTAATTGTTTAGATTCCTTTTCGAGACACTCAGCTTTGGAGATACCAATTGCCGAAAAGCCTAACTCAAGAGCTTTTTGCTTTATTTTCCGGGTATTTAAAATGATATGATTCATTGAATAGCTACCAATACACTAAATCCCGAAGATACATAAAATACGGGAATCATTTTTAAGCAAAAAAAGGCATTTGATAATACGGAGATATTTTACAATGGGAATAACTACAATAAACCTAAATCCAGCATCGCTTCTTCGCTCATCATGCTTTTATCCCAGGGCGGATCGAAAACCAGGTTTATTTTTGCTTCTTTGACCTCTTTTATGGCATTGATTTTTTCATGTACTTCGTTCAGTAACTGGTCGGCCATTGGACAGTTGGGTGCTGTCAGGGTCATTTTTATTTCAACCTTATTGTCATCATCAACATCAATGGCATAAATTAATCCCAGATCGTAAATATCTACCGGAATTTCCGGGTCGTATATTGTTTTTAATGTTTTAACAATTTCAGCCTCTAAAGCCATTAAATTATTTTCTTCCATCATAAATCTCCTTTATTGATTCATCTTTGCATTGAATGCCATTGCATACAACTTCATTTGCTTAACCATTGCCAATAAACCATTTGAGCGTGTGGGCGAAAGATTTTGTTGCAACCCGATTTTATCAATAAAATATAAATCGGCATTCATAATTTCCTGAGGTTTCAATCCGCTTAAAACACGAACTAAAAGAGCTGCAATGCCTTTGGTTATAATGGCATCACTGTCGGCTGTAAATTTCACTTTATCTCCGTCCATCTCTGCATAAAGCCAAACCTTCGACTGGCATCCCTCAATCAAATACTCTTTCGTTTTATATTTGGGATCTATCACCGGAAGGTCTTTACTCAATTCAATCAAATAGTTGTATTTATCCATCCAGTCATCAAAAACTGAAAATTCTTCAATAATTTCGTCTTGTCTTTCTTGTAAAGTCATAATATTATTACAATTTAACCAAACATTTGTTTAACCGTATTTAAAGCTTCGTATAAGCGGTCTATTTCTTCTTTCGTATTATAAAAAGCAAACGATGCGCGAATGGTACCTTCAATATGAAAACGATCCATTACAGGTTCGGCACAATGATGCCCGGTGCGTACGGCAACACCCATTTTATCAATAACCATTCCGGCATCGTAATGATGAATATTCTCTAAAATAAAAGATATAACACTTATTTTTTTAGCTGAAGTGCCAATGATTTTTAGTCCTTCAATAGCATTTAATTTTTGGGTAGCATACTCCAGTAATTCTTTTTCATACGCTGCGATATTTTCTAACCCAATGTCCTGAATATATTCAATGGCTTTAGCCATCCCAATTGCTCCTACATAATTAGGTGTACCGGCTTCGAACTTAAAAGGGAGCTCGTTAAAGGTTGTTTTTTCAAACGTAACATTTTTAATCATCTCACCACCGGTCATAAATGGTGGTAGTTCGTTCAACCACTTTTCTTTTCCGTATAAAACACCAATGCCATTGGGCCCGTAAATTTTATGCCCGGAAAAAACAAAGAAATCACAATCCAGCTTCTGAACATCTACGTTACCATGTTGTACGCTTTGTGCACCATCAATTAAAACAGGAATATCCTTTTGGTGGGCAATATCAATCATTTTTTTCACATCATTTATCGTGCCTATTGCATTCGATACATGATTTACAGCTATCAGTTTTGTTTTGGATGAAATAAGTTTCTCATATTCATCCAGCAACAACTCACCTTTATCATTAATAGGAATTATTTTCAACGAAGCATTCTTGCGCTCGCATAACATTTGCCATGGAACAATATTGGCATGATGCTCCAGGGTAGAAATAATAATCTCATCGCCTTCATGAATATACTTTTCGCCAAATGAGTAAGCAATGGTATTTATCGATTCTGTAGTACCACTGGTAAAGATAACTTCGTGGTCGTGTGCAGCATGAATAAATTGCTGAACCACCTTGCGGGCATCTTCATATCGCTGAGTTAACTGCTCACTTAAGAAATGTACACCACGATGAATATTTGCGTTCTCCTGTGAGTAAATTTTAGCTACCTCATCGATGACAACTTTGGGCTTTTGTGTAGTCGCTCCATTATCAAAATATACTAACGGCTTTTGATAAACCTGTTGATTTAAAATAGGAAATTCACTCCTTACTTTTTTGCTATCAATACGCACAATAATAAAGATTTAAAATTATTTACAATTCATCTGGCAAAAATTACAACGCGATAATTCTCCACGTAACCGTTTATCAACCAATTCATGGATACGCTCCTGAAGTGCAGGAACGGTAATTTTTTGAATCACTTCGTGTGCAAAAGCATACATTAACAGTAGCTTTGCTTCTTTTTCATTAATTCCCCTCGAACGCAGATAAAACAACGCATCCATATCTAATTGTCCCACCGTAGCTCCATGGCTACATTTAACATCATCGGCATAAATAATCAGCGTAGGTTTGGTGTTAATGGTTGCATCATCAGTCAGCAAAATATTGTTGTTTGACTGGTATGCCTGTGTTTTTTGAGCATCTTCGCGAACCAGCACTTTACCGTTAAATGCTCCGGTGGCATAATCGTCTAATACCCCTTTAAATAGTTGATTACTGGTACAGTTGGGTTTGGCATGATCGATAAATACGTGGTTGTCGATATGTTGTCCCTTATCGGTTAAATACAATCCAAGCGTATGGTTGTCGCAGCCTTCGCCATTTAACAGAGCATGAATATTATTACGAATCAATCCGCCATGCAATGAAATCGTGTCGGCATTTACGCGGCTATCTTTTTCCTGGTGGAAATATAAATGTGATATCTGTTTGGAACCATTATGCTCGTTTTGTATCCTTGAAAAATCCAGAGATGCATTTTTGTTGACAAAAATCTCTGATACAGAGTTGGTTAAAAAATTAGAAGTAGATAATGTGTGGTCACAAACTACTAACGATGCGTGACTGTTTTCTTCTAAGATAAACAGGTTGCGGTGTTGTGTCATCCCATCCTCATTATCTATCAAAAGATTAATAATCTGTATTGGTTTTTCAATAACTACCCCTTTAGGAACATATAAAAAGATCCCGTCTTTTACAAAAGCTGTATTTAAAGCAACCAAACCTTCTTTCTCATTATCTGCGTATTGGTTAAAATGCTTTTTTACCAACTCGGGATACTCTTCGGTTGCTTTTTGAAAACTACCAATAACAACTCCTCCGGGCAACTCAGCTAATTGCTTTTCGCGATTATAATACCATCCGTTCAGCAGAATAATAACCTCTGTGTTCAAATCAGGAACGTCACAATGAAAAATATCGTCCACATTAAATTCAATGTTTTTGGGTGACAAATAAGTTTTTAGCCCGTTATTAAACAATGATTGAATATCGGTATACTTATAATCTTCGTTCTTTTTATCAGGAAATCCCAGTTTTTTAAAGTTTTGGAATGCCTCATCCCTGATTTGGTTGATATAATCGGTCGATCCGTTTCTTAAGGTGTTGCGATTATTGTTATATAATTCAACAAATTTTTCTTTTACTTCTATCTCTGTTGTTTCTAAGCTCATTGATTTGCTTTTTTTAAAATCCGAAAAAACCGGTTTATTTAACAACTACATTCTTTTTAAGCCAGTCGTACCCTTTTTCTTCCAACTCCAAAGCCAGATTTTTATCGCCTGATTTTACAATCTTACCATCGTATAGTACATGTACAAAATCAGGAACAATATAATCAAGCAGTCGTTGATAATGTGTAATAACAATGGTTGCATTTTCTGGTGATTTTAATTTATTCACTCCATTTGCCACAACACGCAATGCATCGATATCCAGGCCGGAATCTGTTTCATCCAGAATAGAAAGCTTAGGTTCAAGCATGGCCATCTGGAAAATCTCATTCCTTTTCTTTTCTCCTCCGGAGAAACCTTCGTTCACCGAACGATTTGCCAAACCGGCATCCAGTTCGACAAGCTCTTTTTTTTCACGCATCAACTTTAGAAAATCAGATGATGATAACGGATCCAGTCCTTTATGTTTTCGCTGCTCATTTACAGCTGTTTTCATAAAGTTTACCATACTAACACCCGGAATTTCTATTGGGTATTGAAAACCTAAGAATATACCCTCACTGGCACGTTCTTCAGGTGATAATTCAAATAAATCTTTCCCTTGATAATCAATTTCTCCCTGAGTAACTTCAAACATTTCTTTTCCTGCAAGAACAGAAGCCAGGGTACTTTTCCCGGAACCATTGGGACCCATGATTGCATGAATTTCTCCTTTTTTAACCTGAAGGCTTACTCCTTTTAATATTTCCTTACCTTCTATTGATGCGTGTAAATTCTTTATCGTTAACATGATATATTTTAATTATATTTTTTGATTTTGTTTTCCGTTTTTTAAAACTCTATCTTCATTATTTACTCCTGCCTGTTGGCAAGGGTTTACTATTTTATATCTTCTTTACAATTAACCAACACTGCCTTCCAAACTAATCTGAAGCAGCTTTTGGGCTTCAACAGCAAACTCCATGGGTAATTTATTCAATACCTCTTTAGCGTAACCATTTACTATTAAACCAATGGCATCTTCGGTTTTAATCCCCCGCTGATTACAATAAAATATCTGGTCTTCGCCAATTTTTGAAGTTGTTGCTTCGTGTTCAACAATCGAATCTTTGTTATCCACTTCCAAATAAGGAAAAGTATGTGCTCCGCATTTATCTCCCAGCAACAGACTGTCGCATTGAGAAAAATTACGTGCGTTGGTTGCATTTTTCACAACTTTCACCAATCCTCTATAACTGTTATTGCTAAAACCTGCAGATATCCCTTTGGAAACAATTGTACTCTTCGTGTTTTTACCAATATGAATCATTTTCGTTCCGGTATCGGCCTGCTGATGATTATTGGTAACAGCTACAGAATAAAATTCGCCAACCGAGTTATCGCCAATTAACAAACAACTTGGATATTTCCAGGTAATGGCAGAACCGGTTTCTACCTGTGTCCATGAAATTTTAGAGTTATCACCGGCACATTTTCCACGCTTGGTCACAAAATTATAAATTCCACCTTTGCCATTCTTATCGCCTGGATACCAGTTTTGAACGGTAGAATATTTCACTTCGGCATTTTTATTGGCGATAATTTCAACAATGGCAGCGTGCAACTGATTTTCATCGCGCATTGGTGCAGTACATCCTTCCAGATAACTCACATACGAATCATCTTCGGCTACAATTAATGTTCTTTCGAATTGTCCGGTATTAGCAGCATTTATTCTAAAATAGGTTGACAGCTCCATGGGGCATTTTACTCCTTTTGGAATGTAACAAAACGAGCCATCACTGAATACTGCCGAGTTTAAGGCGGCAAAATAATTATCGGTGTAAGGAACTACCGAGCCCATGTATTTTTTCACTAAATCGGGATGTTCCTGAACCGCTTCGCTAAATGAACAAAAAATAATGCCCAGTTCGGCTAAATTTTCTTTAAAGGTAGTTTTAACCGAAACACTGTCCATTACAGCATCTACGGCAACACCCGCTAATCTTTTTTGCTCGTCGAGCGGGATCCCCAGCTTATCGAAAGTGGCCTTTAATTCAGGATCAACATCATCAAGATTTTTGGGGCCATCAGCTTTTCTTTTGGGTGCTGAATAATAAATAATATCCTGGTAGTTAATTTTCGGAATCATTAAATGGGCCCATTCAGGCATTTTCATTTTTTTCCAGTGCCTGAATGCTTTTAACCGAAACTCAAGCATAAATTCGGGTTCGTTTTTTTTCTGCGATATTAACCGGACCACATCCTCATTCAATCCTTTAGGGATCGACTCTGCTTCAACATCCGTAACAAAACCGTATTTATATTCTCCCTGCGTTACTTCATTTAATATTTTATCTTGATCTTTTTCCATAACTTTGCAAAATGTCTATCAACTATTAACAGATCTAATTTTATATAGATTAATTCTAAATTGGGTACAAATATATTTAAAATCTAACAACTAATAAAACAAGATTGTTTAATCTTTTTTTTAAATGATAAATATCAATTTAACATATGAATGATAAAGAGAAAAAATTAACAGAGATAGCTGAATTAGGAGAGTTTGGATTAATCGATCAGATTACTGAAAATGTAAAAATTAAACACAAAACCACCTTAAAAGGGATAGGCGATGATGCGGCTGTAATCGATTATGGAGATAAATGTGCTGTAGTAACTACGGACTTACTTATTGAAGGCATCCATTTTAACTTAATCTACACCCCATTAAAGCATTTAGGCTATAAAGCTGTGGTTGTTAACTTATCTGACGTATACGCCATGAATGCCACCCCTAAACAAATAACCGTTTCTTTGGCTATATCAAAAAAATTTGCTGTTGATCATATCGAAGAGATTTACGAAGGAATAGAGCTCGCCTGTGAAGTTTATAATGTTGATTTAGTAGGCGGAGACACTTCGTCCTCTTTAACAGGACTTGCCATAAGTGTAACAGCCATTGGAGAAGCTAATAATGAAGATATTGTCTACCGGAGCACAGCCCAAAACACGGACATCATTTGTGTTACAGGAAATCTCGGAGCTGCATATATGGGATTACAATTATTAGAAAGAGAAAAAGAGGTTTTTACGGCTAACCCCGGGACCCAACCCAAGCTCGAAGGTTATGATTATATTCTCCAACGACAATTAAAACCCGAGGCCAGAAAAGATATTGTTGATCTGTTGAACGAAATAAAAGTAAAACCAACAGCTATGATCGACATTTCAGATGGACTATCTTCGGAGTTATTGCATATTTGTAAAAATTCGAATGTGGGTTGCAAAATCTTTCAGGATAAAATACCGATAGATATAAATACAGAAAAGATGGCTGAGGAGTTTAAAATCGAGCCCTTAATTTCAGCATTAAACGGTGGCGAAGATTATGAGCTTTTGTTTACCGTAAATGTAAATGATTTTGAAAAAATTAAAGATCATGCGCTTATTCATCCCATAGGACATATAACGGACAAAAAAAATGGAGCAGTATTAATTACGAATGCCGGACAGGCTATTCCACTGCAAGCACAAGGGTGGAATCCTCTAAAAAAAGATGAAAAATAAAAGAATAAAAAATCCGAAGCCAAAAACTTCGGATTTTTTATTTATTGTAATTTGTTTTTATTGTCCGTTGTATCCTCTTACGATTCCTCGTTGAGAGTTTTTAATAAACTCAAGGACATAATCTTTTTCTTCAGTATCACTCATTTCCTGTTCAATATTCTTTAGTGCCTGAGTAACATTTTGTTCTTTAACGTAAATCTCGCGATAAATACTTTGAATTTGACTAATAGTCTCGGGTGAAAAACCTCTTCGTCGAAGTCCGACAGAGTTTATTCCAACATAGGATAAAGGTTCGCGTGCTACGGTAATATAAGGAGGAATATCTTTTCTAACCAGAGAACCTCCTGAAATCATAACATGACCGCCAATGTGCACAAACTGGTGAATTTGCACATCGCCGCTAATTACGGCAAAATCATCAATTACAATTTCCCCTGCAACATTGGTACTATTGGATATAATAATATTATTGCCCAACGCGCAATCGTGTCCAACATGAACATAAGCCATTAAAAGACAATTGTTTCCAACAACGGTTTTTCCTTTCGAAGCAGTTCCCCGGTTAACGGTAACACACTCGCGGAGGGTTGTATTATCCCCTATTTCTGTTATAGTTTCTTCGCCTTTAAATTTTAAATCCTGTGGGATAGCAGAAACAACTGCACCAGGAAAGATTTTACAGTTTTTCCCAATTCGGGCCCCTGCCATTATGGTTGCATTAGGACCAATCCATGTTCCGTCACCAATTTCAACGTTTTTATCAATCCAGGCAAATGCTTCGATTTTTACATTTTTACCGATTTTCGCTTCTGGATGTATATATGCTAAATCTCGATTCATTCTTTATTTAATTTTTGAAACTTGTGCCATTAATTCACCTTCCATTACCAAATCATTACCAACAAATGCCTGTCCAAACATGTGAACCAGACCTCTACGGATAGGAGTAAGTAATTCCAGTCTGAAAATAATCGTGTCTCCCGGAATTACTTTTCGTTTAAACCTAACCTTATCAATTTTTAAAAACAGGGTTTGGTAATTTTCCGGATCGTCGACCTGACTTAACGCCAGGATTCCTCCAACCTGAGCCATAGCTTCCACTTGTAATACACCAGGCATAATGGGTTCATCAGGGAAGTGTCCCATAAAAAAGTATTCGTTCAGGGTAACATTTTTAATTCCAATGACTGATTTTTCATTAAGCTCTGTTATTTTATCAATAAGTAAAAACGGATAACGATGGGGCAACAACTTTTTTATCTGATTGATATCATATAAAGGTTCTTTGGCCGGGTCATATTTAGGAATAGAAACTCTTGACAACTCTTTTTTTATGGTTTCTTTAATAATTTTAGCAAACTGTGTATTTGAATAGTGTCCCGGGCGAGATGCAACAATTTTTCCCAATACAGGTTGTCCTATAAGGGACAAATCGCCAAGCACATCAAGTAACTTATGTCTTGCCGGTTCGTTACTAAATCGTAAATCAACATTATTTAAAATGCCTTCTTTAACTTTTACATGTGGTTTGTTAAACAAGTCGGCCATTCGGTCAAGCTCTTCCTGTGACACTTCGTTTTCCATAATCACAATAGCGTTTTGCAAATCACCGCCTTTAATTAAATTATGTTTGAGTAACATTTCCAACTCATGGAAAAACACAAAAGTTCTGGAAGGAGCAATCTCTTTTTCAAAATCATGCGTTGGATGATAAGAAGCATATTGATGACCTAAAACCTTTGAGTTATAGTCAACCATTACATCAACAGAAAAATGATCATCAGGATAAGCTACAATTTCAATATCATTTTCTTCGTCGCGAAATACAATTCGTTCTTTTACAACATAGTAATTTTTTTCAGCGTCTTGCTCTTCAATACCCGCTTTTTTAAGGGCCTCGACATACATTTTTGCACTACCATCCAGGATCGGTGCTTCCGAACCGCTAAATTCCATTAAAACATTATCCAGTTCTAAACCCACCAGCGATGCCAGTACATGCTCAATGGTATGAATCTCCACTCCTTTTTCAACTAACGTAGTCCCTCTCGAGGTATCTGTAACATTATCAACCGAAGCTGAAATGATGGGTTTCCCTTCTATATCTATCCGTTGAAATTTGTATCCAAAATCAACGGGTGCCGGCCGAAAAGTTATTTCAACATCATAACCGGTATGTAGGCCCTTCCCTTTTAATGAAACAGCTTTACGTATTGTTTTTTGTTTTTGCGACATATCTGTAAAATATTTATTTCCACATTCAATAATAAAAAAATCGCCGCAAGTTACAAAAAACTGCGTAAATTATAGTACCAATTGAATGATTAATTATTCATTTGCCGTATCCAAAACCCATTAATCAGAGCTTTTTAGCTTTTTCAGTTCATTCTCGAGTTCTTTAACCCTACGGAATAAATCGGGGAGTTGTTTATATACGATAAACGATTTCTGAAAATCCCGTATATTAAAAGCAGGTGTTCCCATCACAATACTATCGGGAACCTTTATAGTATTGGGTATCCCCGACTGTGGAGCTACCCGGACACCATCGGCGATTTGGATATGGGGTGCAACTCCCGATTGGCCGCCAAATTGACAATTCATCCCTATCTTTGTCGAACCTGCAACACCTGTTTGAGCAGCCATTACTGTATTTTCCCCAACAATAACATTGTGTCCTATCTGATTTAGGTTATCTAACTTAGCTCCTTTTTTTATAATTGTCGACCCCATAGTAGCTCTGTCAATCGTTGTATTGGATCCTACTTCAACATCATCTTCCAGGATAACATTTCCCAGTTGGGGAATTTTTCGATATACATTATTTTCATCCGGGGCAAAACCAAAACCATCGGAGCCAATAACTGCACCTGCATGAATAATAGAGTTCTCCCCAATCTCGCATGCGTGATAAACTTTTACCCCCGCATTCAGCTTTGCATTTTTCTTAATCGTAACATTATCGTCGACAAAAACATGGGGATAAAGTTTTACATTATCTCCAATAACAACATGCTCACCTACATAAACAAAGGGAGCGATGTACACATTTTCACCAACATGTGCCGTTTCATCAATAAAAGCTAAAGAACTTATTCCGTTCTTTTCGGGTTTTGACTGTTCAGCTAGTTGCAGAAGACGGGCAAAACTTTCATAAGCATTTTCAACTTTGATTAAAGTAGCATTTATATCTTTTTCTATAATAAAATCTTTATTAATTAATACAATGGATGCATTCGTAGTATATAGATATTTATTATATTTCGGATTCGCTAAAAAAGCCAGCGTTCCGGGCTGGGCTTCTTCGATCTTAGCTACATTATTAACCGTTACATCGGGATTACCGATAATTTCTCCCTGTAAGAAGTCTGCTATTGTTTTTGCTGTAAATTCCATTGTATTTGTATTTTAAAAAATCATTCAAAATTAATATATAATTATTATTTCAAAGATATTTCTTTGGGATAACACAAAAAATATTTACGGACAGTCTTTGAAATCACCGAAACATTTAGCATATCTGAAGCTTCTGTAATATCGACCAATCTCCCCCCTTTATAAAGAATCTGGATTTTTTCATCAAATACGCTGTAAGCATTTTTACTAATAGAATCTGTAAAAACAAAATATTGTGTATCAGATTTAGATAAATTAAATTGTTTCGAAACCTTTAGCGTTAGCTCATCAATCTTATCCTGACTAAAAGGGGTGTTCTGTATTTCAACGCGAAATAAATTCCGGTAAAGCAACCGCTCGGAAAGCATTTTTAGTACCTTATCTTCTTCCATCGTCCAATTTTTGATACAGTTAATGATATCGGTATCATCAATCAGGGAAAAATACCGGAGCATCTCGGAGGGTTCCTTTTTTCCACTATTTAAATAAAAATATTGTAAGCTTTCCGGAAGGTATATTGATTTATTTTGGGCAATAAGGCTTTTTGCCCTTTTAAAAATCTTCAGTAGAAGTTCCTCTGCCGAGACCACGGTCTTATGCAAATACACCTGCCAGTACATCAACCACCGGGCAATTAAAAATTTCTCAATTGAGTAAATCCCTTTTGCTTCAACAACCAACTCATCATCCACAACATTTAACATCTTTATGATCCGATCGGAACCGATCACTCCTTCGGAAACACCGGTATAAAAGCTATCTCGTCTTAAATAATCAAGCCGGTCTACATCCAGCTGGCTGGATATCAGTTGATGCAAGAATTTTTTGTGGTATTGATTCTGAAATATTTTAATGGCTAACGCTAACTCACCACCAAAAACTTCATTCAACTCATGCATATAAAGAAGAGACAGCTCTTCGTGTCCATATTCAGGGATAATAATTTTTTCAAGCGTATGAGAAAAAGGACCATGTCCGATATCGTGTAAAAGTATAGCTATGGTAACAGCCACTGCTTCGTCATTCGTAATCCTATGTCCTTTTGAATCAATAACACCAGCAGCAGACTCCAATAAATGAACAGCTCCTAAGGTATGCTGAAATCGTGTATGAACAGCTCCCGGATAAACCAAATCGGTTAGTCCCAATTGTTTTATTCTGCGCAAACGTTGGAAGTAAGGGTGTTCAATAATATCAAATAAAATCCCTGAAGGAATATTGATAAAACCATATACCGGGTCATTTAATATCTTACGTTTATTTAAAAGGTTGTTTCCCACAAATCAAATTTAAATAGCAAAAATAAAGGATTTTCAATCAAAAAATGAAAAATTACATCTTTTAATTGAAATCTCTTCTTTATCCACTTTATAAAAAAGGGTTAAAAGATTCAAAATAGATTAATTTTCAGGCTAATAATTTTGACATTTGTAAGAATATTTATATTTTTGCGCCTGAAAGTATTTACTTTGGAATTGAGTAAGGGGACATAGTCCCCTATTTTGTTATCAAAATTACAAATGATAAGCAAAGAAAAGATAGAAACAATTATAGCTGGCGTTATTCATGAAAAGAACGCTTACGTTGTTGATTTAAAAGTAGATCCATCAAACAAAATTATGCTTGAGCTGGATAGTTTAGATGGCTTTACTATTGATGATTGTGTTGAGGTTAACCGGGTAATTGAGCAAAACCTTGATAGAGATAAAGAAGATTTTTCCCTGGAAGTTTCAACCCCGGGATTATCCAGTCCCTTTAAGGTTTGGCAACAATACAAGAAAAATATTGGGGAAGAAGTTGAAACGATTTTAACAGATGGGAAGAAAATTAAAGGAACATTAACAGCTGTTGATAAAGAAAAGGTTATCGTTGAAGAAACAAAAAAAGTAAAAATTGAAGGCAAAAAGAAAAAACAAACCATAACCGAAAAACATCAACTCCCTTTTGAAAATATAAAGTCAACAAAAATTGTAATAAAATTTAAGTAATAAGCAAAATACATTAAATACAATGGAAAATTTAAATTTGATCGACACTTTTTCAGAGTTTAAAGAGTTAAAGAATATCGATCGAGTAACCATGATGACTGTTCTGGAAGATGTATTCCGCAATTTGTTACAAAAAAAATTCGGAACAGATGAAAACTTTGATATCATCATAAATATCGATAAGGGGGATTTTGAAATTTGGAGAAATCGGGAAGTAGTAGAAGATAATGAGCTTGAAGACGAGAATCTTCAGATATCCTTATCGGAAGCAAAAAAAATTGACGAAGACTATGAGGTTGGCGAGGAAGTTACCGATGAAGTAAAACTACTGGATTTCGGCAGAAGAGCTATTTTAGCATTACGCCAAAACCTTACCAACAGAATTTTAGACCTGGAGAAGAATAATATTTTCATTAAATATAAAGATAAAATTGGCGATATTGTTACCGGTGAAGTTTACCAGGTTTGGAAAAAAGAAATTCTTATTCTTGATGACGAAGGAAACGAACTCATTCTTCCTAAAACAGAACAAATTCCTTCCGACTTTTTCAGAAAAGGAGACACTATCCGTGCAGTAGTAGTTCGTGTGGAGATGAAAAATAACAATCCGCTGATTATTTTATCAAGAACATCACCGGTATTTTTGGAACGACTATTCGAACTTGAAGTACCGGAAATTTTTGACGGATTGATTACGATTAAAAAAATTGTCCGCATTCCTGGGGAGAGAGCTAAGGTTGCTGTAGAATCATACGACGAACGAATTGACCCCGTTGGAGCCTGTGTTGGAATGAAGGGCTCAAGAATACACGGAATTGTTCGGGAGTTAAAAAATGAAAATATTGATGTAATTAATTTCACTAACAACACCCAACTCTATATCCAGCGATCATTGAGTCCGGCAAAAATTATTTCGATAAAAATCAATGAAGAAGACAAAAGAGCTGATGTTTATCTTGAGCCTGAAGAGGTTTCACTAGCTATTGGGAAGGGCGGATTAAACATTAAATTAGCCAGTCAGCTAACCGGATATGAAATTGATGTGTATCGCGAAGCTGAGGAAGAGGATGAAGAAGATGTTAGCATTGATGAATTTGCTGATGAAATTGAAGATTGGATTTTAGATGCGTTAAAAGCTATTGGCTGTGATACAGCAAAAAGCGTACTTGAATTAACCAGAGACGACTTAATTAAAAGAACGGATTTGGAAGAAGAAACAATTGATGATATCATTCAAATTTTTAAAGCAGAATTTGAATAATTTAAATCTTTAATTATAAATTAGCAAATCTTTAAATTTTAGATATTTAAAATATAGGTTTTTAAATTTTATGGGAACAGGAAAAGCAACAAGACTTAGTAAGGTGGCTAGAGAGTTTAATGTAGGCATTGCTACAATAGTAGAATTTCTACACAAAAAGGGGTTTAATATAGATTCAAACCCTAATACCAAAGTGTCACCGGAACTTTATGATATTCTTGTAAAAGAATACAGCTCTGACATTAATGCCAAAAAAGAGTCGGAAAAACTAAGTCTGAATCAACTTCGAAATAAAAAAGAAGCTGTTTCAATTAATGATATTGATGAAGAACAACAAGACCAGGAGGAAGAAACTGAAGAAGACGATTCATTTACTTCGGATGAAGAAATTTTAATAAAAGATGTAAGTAGCCCTCAAAAACCTGTTGCTCCTAAAGAAGAAAAACCAGCTAAAGAAAGCAAACCTCAGCAACCAGAAGAAACAACAAAAGCTGAAAGTAAGGAAAAAGAAGAACCCAAAACAGAACCAACAAAAAAAGAAGAAAAACCTTCTGTAGAAAAAGAGGAAGAACAAAAAGAATCGGTTAAAGTGATTGGCAAAATTGATCTGGCATCACTAAATCAAAAGACACGTCCCGATAAGAAAACAAAAAAACAAAAAGAATCGGAGCGAAAACAAGTTGATCAAAAAGCAGAAGAAAAGAAAGAAGCCGAAAAACAAAAACCAGAGGCAACAACCAAAGAAGTTGATCAACCTGCTGAAGAGAAAAAGCCCGCCCAGGAGCAGGATTCTCAATTATATAAATCCAAAATTGAAAAACTTTCCGGTCCTACAGTTGTCGGAAAAATAAATTTGCCTACCCCGGAAGATAAAAAAAAGAAACCGGTAGCGTCATCAAACGATCAAAAAAGCAAAAAGAAAAAACGCAAACGTATCCATAAGGAGAAAGTCGATCTGGAGGATAAAAAAGATACTAAAAAAACTCCCGATAAGAAGAAAGATAAAGAACCTTTAAAATCGAAGAGGAAAAAGAAAAAACAACTTCGCCCGGAAGTAAGCGAAGAAGATGTTCAAAAGCAAATTAAAGAAACACTGGCTCGATTAACATCTAAAGGAAAATCAAAAGGTTCAAAACACCGACGAGAAAAACGTGATACGATAAGTCAAAAACAGCAGGAAGAACTCAAAAAACAAGAGGAAGATAAGAAAGTACTGAAAGTTACCGAATTTGTTTCTGTTAATGAGTTGGCCAATATGATGAATGTTTCGCCAACAGAGGTTATTTCGGTTTGTATGAACCTTGGCTTAATGGTATCGATAAATCAACGACTTGATGCTGAGACCATGGCGCTTGTTGCCGATGAATTTAACTATACGGTTGAATTTATAAGTGTTGAGGTTCAGGAAGCGATTAATGAAGAGGAAGATCGTGAAGAAGATATGGTACCAAGACCTCCTATTGTTACGGTAATGGGACACGTCGATCATGGAAAAACTTCATTGCTCGACCATATTAGAAAAACAAATGTTATTGCCGGCGAGTCTGGTGGTATTACACAGCATATTGGCGCTTACAGTGTTGAAGTAGACGAAGGGAAAACAATTACTTTCCTTGATACTCCGGGACACGAAGCTTTTACAGCTATGCGTGCACGTGGAGCACAAATTACTGATGTTGCAATTATTGTAGTCGCTGCAGACGATAATGTAATGCCACAAACCGTTGAAGCAATTAACCACGCCAGTGCAGCAGGTGTGCCTATTATTTTTGCGGTTAACAAAATTGATAAACCCGGTGCCAATCCTGAAAAGATAAAGGAAGAACTGGCCAACATGAACTATCTTGTAGAAGAATGGGGTGGAAAATATCAATCGCAAGACATCTCTGCAAAAGAAGGGTTGAACTTAGATGCACTGCTTGAAAAAGTATTGCTTGAAGCCGAACTGCTTGAACTAAAAGCTAATCCGGATAAAAATGCAATTGGTACTGTTATCGAATCCGAACTGGATAAAGGACGCGGATATATCTCTACTGTTTTAGTCGAAGCAGGAACATTACATATTGGCGATGTAATTTTAGCAGGGAGCTACTTTGGCCATGCGAAAGCAATGTATAACGAAAGAGGAAAACGCATTGAAAAGGCCGGCCCGGCAACCCCTGTTCAGATTCTTGGGTTAAACGGAGCGCCACAAGCCGGAGATAAATTTCATGTCATGGAAAGTGATAAAGAAGCACGTGACATTGCCAATAAACGAGAACAGTTACAACGAGAACAGAGCCTGCGTACACAAAAACATATTACCCTCGACGAAATTGGACGACGAATTGCTATTGGGAACTTCCAGGAAATTAATATTGTGGTTAAAGGTGATGTGGATGGTTCTATTGAAGCATTATCCGACTCATTAATAAAACTTAGCACCGAAGAAATTCAGGTTAACATTATCCATAAAGGGGTAGGACAAATTTCCGAAACCGATGTAATGTTAGCGGTTGCATCCAATGCTATTATTGTTGGTTTCCAGGTAAGACCTTCGATGAATGCTCGTAAACTGGCCGAAAAAGAAGAAATAGATATTCGGTTATACTCTGTTATTTACGATGCTATTAACGAAGTAAGAGATGCGATGGAAGGAATGTTGTCGCCAGAAATTAAAGAAGAGATTGTTGGTACAGCCGAAGTACGTGATACATTTAAGATTAAAAAAGTAGGAACAGTAGCTGGATGTATTGTTAAAGACGGTAAGCTTACCCGAAATACTAAAGTACGTGTAATTCGGGATGGTATTGTAATTTATACCGGAGATCTTGGTTCGCTGAAACGATTTAAAGATGATGTAAAAGAAGTTACTTCCGGTTATGAATGTGGTCTGAATGTAGAAAAATTCAATGATATCAAACCAGGTGATGTAATTGAAGGCTTTAAAGAAGTTGAAGTGAAAAAAACATTATAAAGTCTTTTTATATTACTTATTACAAAAAAAGTGTTTGCCCAAAAAGCATCCAATAAGCAATTTACCAATTTTCAGGATTTTTGGGCATACATTTAAAATAAAAAGCTGACTTCCCGTATCAAAAGGAAAAAACGATATAAATTAGTTCCAGGTGATTACAATTTCTGTTAAATCATCTCCTTTTGATAACGATTTTGTAATATTTGCTTTTACATCCTTGCAGTTAGTGAATTCTAGTGCCCGCTCACACCATCCGGCAATTCGATATTCGATGATTTCTTCTGGTTCGGGGAATTTAGTAATATGTAACGTTAATCCTTTATCATGACTGTTTACTACCGAAATTTCTGTAGGGCTGTAGTATGAAGTAAATACCCTGCCAGCACGTTGCATAATATAATTTGGCGAAGCAACTTTGACAAAAATTTTATAAACCCCGTTTAATGCTGCTTCGGCGCTATATCTGCCTGATTGTATTGCAGCCTTTTTAATATCGTTTTGATGAAAATGCTTAGCTATCGCTTTGGTTGGCTCAACAGCTGCATCTTTCATAGGATACCAGTTATTGGCAAAAATAATATTATTCATTATTTTTTTTGATTCTTCGGGGAGCTGATCTAACCATTGCTGATACTGGTCTCCATAGCCCTTTTTTACATATTCATTTATTGATTTAACAGCGGTTCCTTTTACTTTCATGTGGTCATTTTTTGTTGAGTATTTTTTTCTTATCCTAAAATAATATTTATATATCAATTCTTCAACTTTTTGTTGTTAGAATAATTAAAAATTGCAAATTAATATATAAAACCAATATTACTCAACAGCAATAATAGCTGATTAATTATAAAAAAGTTACGAGAAACCGGCGAAAGGATTTAAATTTCTTTAATTAAAAAAGCATACACAGGAAAATGATCGCTATAACCTCCCATATATATTCCTGCAACCTGGGTTCTAAATGGATAGCCTTTATATCTTCCTGAATCCCGTTTTAAAAAATCTTTATCAAACACTTTGGTTTGATATAATTTAAACGTTGATTTATCCTCTCCTAATAAAGGATAAGAAACAATAATCTGGTCAAATAAGTTCCACTGATCACGATAAGCTAAGGTTCCATGCCCTTTTTGAAACATATCATAAAAAGGATTAAATAAATCGCCGGGTCGAGTTTTCCTTTCAGATTTTTTTGCATCAAGATGTTTAATCAGACTTTCATCTACCGGGTCATCATTAAAATCACCCATAACCATAATTTTCGCATCTTTATCAATAGACATGATAGAATCAGTCAACGATCGGGTTAAATCTGCTGCTGCATTCCGAAAAGGCTTGCTGCGAGCTTCGCCACCATACCTGGAAGGCCAGTGGTTTACAATAAAATATATTTCCTCGCCATCTAAAATTCCGGAAACAACCAGTTGATCACGTGTATAGAAGTCATCCTCCCCCTCAACCGTTAAAGTAGCTGAATGGGTATCGACAACCTCAAAAACCGCCGACTGATACAAAAGAGCTACATCAATCCCTCTGCGATCGGGCGATTCATAATGTACAATATCATAATTATATGGCCTTAACTGGGGTTGATTAATTAAATCTTCCAAAACCGCTCTGTTTTCAAGTTCTGAAACCCCAACAATAGCAGGGGGAGCTCCGGTTAAATCAGCACCAATCTGAGAAATAACTTCGGCTAAATTTTCCAGTTTAGCATAATATTTTTTACTATCCCAATTATTCGATCCTTCAGGGGTATATTCTTCGTCATTCTTTCCCGGAGTATCCAGGGTGTCAAATAAATTCTCTAAATTATAAAATGCTACCGTAGCCACTTTATATTGTTTTTGTTGAGCATATCCATCAACATTGATTAACAATAAAATGGCTGCAAAAAAGGTGCTTAATAAAATAAGGTTCTGCTTCATAGTAATATGTTTTAAAAAGTTTGTAATTCTATAAAAAAATTTCGGAAATTAAAAACATTGTATGTATTTTTATATCCTTTTTCTTTACACTAAACCTGTAAAAAAACGAATTGAAAAACAGCTTTATAGACAAATAGTATAAAAACAATAAAAATTCAAAAATAATCGTATGAAACAATTAGCACTACTTTTTTCTCTTTTTCTGTTTCTTACCCTCTCTGCAGTAGCCCAAACGGGCTCCATCAAAGGGGTAATTATTGATAACAGAAATACAAAACCTCTGAGCGAGGTAAACATACTGGTTAAAGGAACCAACGTGGAGGATTTTACCCGATCAAACGGAGCGTTTTTAATTAACCATATACCCGTAGGGGAAGGATTTCTGGTTTTTTCATTAGAAAATTACGAAACAAAAGAAATCCCATACATCTTGAAAGAAGACGAACTGTTAGATATTGGTACAATTACCTTAAAATATGCACCTGACTATAAAAAAGATAATGACGAATTACCCATGGTCGTTTTAGATGCAGGTGACTTTGAAGATAATGAAGTTGATCAGGGCATTGGAGGGCTGCTGCATTCATCCGATGATATATTTGCATCCACTGCAGCTTATACTTTTGGATCAGCACGTTTCGATATTAGAGGATTTGGATCAGAAAACTCTACCGTTTTTTTCAATGGTATTGAGATGAATAACATGGAAACCGGCCGCCCTTATTGGTCAGATTGGGGAGGTTTAAATGATGCTACCAGAAATGAAGAACTTTTCTACGGGATGGATAATAATCAATATTCACTGACAACATTAGGAAGTGGTTCTAATATTATTACCAGGGCATCAGAATATAGTCCGGGAATAAAAACTTCTTACATGAACACCAACAGATATTACAATAACCGGATTATGGCTACTGCTTCAACCGGATTAATGGATAATAACTGGGCATTCACTATCTCGGGTTCACGACGATGGTCGCAGGAGGGATATATTGAAGGAACTTACTACGATGCCAATGCCATTCTTTTTGCCGCAGAAAAAATTATCAACGACAACCATGCTGTTTCTTTAACTGCATTTGTTACCCCTAACAAAAGAGGAAAGCAAATCGGTTCAACACAAGATGCATACGACTATCTTGATAATAACTATTACAATGCAAACTGGGGATACCAGGACGGTGAAAAAAGAAATTCAAGAATATCCAACACTTTTAAACCATTTATTGAGTTAAATCACTACTGGGATTTTAGTGATAAACTCGAGATAAATACCGCAGTAGCCTATTCGTTCGGAAGAGACGGAAATACCAGACTAACCTGGTACGATGCTGCCGACCCAAGACCTAATTATTACCGATACCTGCCCTATTATAATCGCGATGTAGAAGATTACACCTGGGATAATCAGCAGGTAGACTGGGACTTCTTTTATTTTGCCAACCGAAAAAATCTGTATACACAAGAAAACGTAAACGGAATTGAAGGGAACGATATTGAATTTAACCGGGCAAAATATATGGTTGAAGATGAACGAATTGATCATAACAAAATCATTGCAAATACTTATGTAACATACGACTTTAACGAGGAACTCCGTTTAACCGGAAGTATTAATTATACCTGGTACAAAGGGCAGCATTTTAAATTAGTTGATGATTTATTAGGAGCCGACTACTGGGTTGATATTGATCACTTTGCCGAAAGAGATTTCGCTGACCCTGTTATAGCCCAAAGCGACCTGGAGCATCCAAACAGATTAGTTAAGGAAGGTGACCTTTTTGGATACGATTATGATGCCAATATCAAAAAACTTGGGGGATTTGTTAAAGGAGATTATTCTTTGGGGAAAATTGATGCCTACCTTGGCATAAATTTATCGAACACAAGCTTTTACCGAACAGGAAATATGCGAAACGGGAAATTCCCGGATAACTCAGCAGGAGATGCAGAAAAACAATCTTTCTTTAATTACGGCTTATCCGGCGGGGCAACATACAAATTAACCGGACGGCATATTTTTACCGGAAATGCTACGTATATGACACGTGCTCCGTTTTTTGAAAATGCATATGTTTCACCAAGAACCAGAAACGTTGAAGTAGACGGATTAACCAGCGAAAAAATCTTTTCTTCTGATCTCAATTATATTGTCCGGATGCCTAACCTGAAAGGGAGAATATCCGGATATTATACTACTTTTAAAGACCAGGTTGATGTGATGAGTTTCTATCATGACGACTACAATAGTTTTGTGAACTACTCAATGACAGGGATTGATAAAAAACACTTCGGAACAGAAATTGGCCTTGAATATGATATTACATCTACTCTAAGTGTTCAGGGTGTTGCAGCAATAGGTCAGTATACCTACGACTCAAGGCCAAGTGTTACCATTACACGAGATAATGATGCCGAAACCCTGGGGGAAACACAAACCGTATATGTTAAAAACTTTTATGTGGACGGAACACCTCAACAAGCTTACTCTGTTGGCTTAAGCTATAATTCGCCTAATTATTGGTGGGTTGAAGTAAATGCCAGCTATTTCGACGATATTTATTTAAGCTTTAATCCAGCCCGTAGAACAACCAATGCCATTGTCGGGTTAGAACCAAACGCTCCCTATGGAGCTGAACGAATAAAAGAAATAACGCAACAGGAAAAATTAGCCAGTCAATATACCGTTGATCTCTCCGGAGGAAAATCATGGAAATTTGGAGATTACTATTTAAGCCTGTATGCCAATGTTTCAAACGTACTTGATAACCAGGAATTCATTACCGGAGGTTATGAACAACTAAGATTTGATTACGAAAATCAGGATGTAAATAAATTTTCACCTGTTTATTATTACATGTGGGGCAGAACCTATATGCTCATTTTAACCTTTAGATTCTAATAACAGTAACAATGAAAACAATAAAACACAATATCATGAAAAAAATAAACAAAAAACCCGTAATTCTTACATTATTATTTTCCTTGGCATTAATAATGTTTTCGTGTGTTGACGATGAATTTGACACCCCCTCGCCAAGAACCATTCCGGAAGGTGATCCGATTACGATTCAGGAGGTTAAAGACCTTTTTGATGCGCAGGGAGATTATGAATTTACGACCGATAAGTCTATTTATGCTGTAGTAACTATGGATGATAAGAGTGGAAATATCTACCGAACAGCATACATACAGGATGAGACCGGTGCAATTGCATTGCATATGGCTGCATCGGG
>JBNJFS010000012.1:0-24039 GCA_051747085.1 Bacteroidota bacterium | reverse complement strand
CTACAACCGGGATAACCACAACCTCCGCAATTTGCAGCTGGAAGGGCTTCTTCTACCTGGTCGATACGAGGATCTTCATAAACCTTAAATTTCTGAGCTACAAAATACAAAATTATTGCAGCCCCGGCCCCAATCGCACTAAGTGAAATAATAGTAAATAAAATGGTCGTACTCATGTTTCAGATTTTTAATCTATTTTATGTAATGTAAATGTAAATTGTTTGCGTACTTTATCTTTGTTAAAATATAAAAACGTATAATAGGGAATAAGAACAAATAATGCTCCTACTCCTGAGATTACTTCATTTTCCGTTGTAATGCTTAAAATTATTAATAAGGATAATACCAGTAAAAAAGGGAAGACATAGCCTAACCACAAGGCTTTAAAACCTAAAGATTGTCTTAAAACAATATGGACTGTTTCTCCTATCTGGTATCGATTGGTTTGATCAAACACATCGACGACTTTTTCCTGCAAACCGGCAGCAGAACAAACACCCTTTGCATGGCAGGATGCACATGCTGATTGAGCTAAGAACTTTACTTTTATAAGATTGTCGTTAATAGACTCAATACGACCTATATGTTCGATTGATTTGGAATCTGACATCCGAATTTTTCTCAATTTTTCTTACCGGATACAAAAATAATGGTATTTAAAAATTAAAAATTGCTTTTTATCAGTTTTTACAACAAGAACACTTATTTAGTTTGATTATAAATAATATTTTTATTTTATGAGTGATTCTAAAGGATGTTTTATCCCCTCGTATCCCACTAAGCGGGTTTTAATCTTTCCAACAATAATCGGACTTTCGGCCCAAACAGGAATACGGTTTTCATCATCAGTAACCCAGAAAACCAAATCTTCGCCACCTTTAAAAACATCTCCTGCCACTAATGACCCTGTAAATTTCAAACAGTTAAACTTACCTATCCCTCGCACCCTCCTTACTTCTTTTCCTTTATACCGAATAAATACTTCGTGAATTTCATTATCAAGCAATATCTTAAATGGAATTTGTTCATCAATCTGATATTTTGTAAAATCGATATTGCGGGCCTGGTAAATTACAGAAATCACATCATAAGTACATGGAGGGATATCAACCGTGTCACGAAAATAAGGGGTCCTTGTTTTTTCTACTTCAGAATAGGCGACCATATGGTTATAATCAAACTGATACTTAATATCAATAATATAATCATCTTCGTTTACATCCCGATGATAATACACAGGCAATAAATTTTCGGGATTAACCCATGACTGATAAACATCGCGTACTTGAAAAAACCAGTCGTAAAACGAAAAGGTAACCCCTGTACCTTTCAAATTTAACACCTGTTGTCCATACATTCTTTCATTAGAAACTTCAAACTCTACTGCTCCTACATCAGTCCAAACCAAAAACCAATTGTACGTGATGACATAGCTAAGTTTTTCGCCTGATTGAAAAGCATTATTTTGTATTTCACACGTTGAATTCTGAGATTTTGCTGTGTTCGCCACCAAAAAAACAGAAAGCAAACAAATAACAATTATCTTGTATATATATAATCGATTCAAATCAGATTTATGATTGATCATAACTTTCATACCTTAACTTATTACACTAAAATCCATTTTTTTGTGTGCAATCTTCTTTAGTTGTTTTTTTAAAACCTGGTTTTCATTCTTTTCTAACCAAGGATCATCATCTAAAATGTTATCAGCAATATCGCGTACATATTGAATTAATTGTGCATCTTTCCCCAGGTTTGCAATTTTCAGGTCAAACGCAAGTCCGCTTTGTTGTGTCCCTTCAATATCTCCGGGTCCACGCAATTTTAAATCGGCTTCGGCAATTTCAAATCCATCATTGGTTTTGGTCATGATATCAATTCTTTTGCGTGCTTCGTTGGATAATTTATAGCCGGTCATTAAAACACAATAGGATTGGTCTGCACCGCGTCCCACTCTTCCTCGCAATTGGTGCAATTGCGATAAGCCAAACCTTTCGGCACTTTCAATTACCATAACACTGGCATTGGGAATATTAACACCTACCTCAATTACGGTTGTTGCCACCATAATATGCGTTTTGCCTTTAACAAATAAATTCATGGCAACATCTTTTTCTTCGGCTTTCATTTGCCCGTGAACAATGCTTACGGCATATCTGGGAGGAGGAAATGCGCTGGAAATACTTTCATATCCGTCTTCAAGATCTTTGTAATCCATTTTTTCAGATTCCTTTATCAGCGGATAAACGATATAAATTTGGCGCCCCTGTTCAATCTGTTGCCTCATAAAACCAAATAACCGCAACCGTTTCGAATCATACAAATGAATCGTTTTTATGGGTTTACGCCCGGGAGGCAATTCATCAATGACCGAAACATCCAAATCACCATATATCGTCATGGATAATGTACGGGGAATAGGTGTAGCAGTCATTACCAGGACATGTGGGGGCTGAAGATTTTTTTTCCATAATTTTGCCCGTTGTACTACACCAAATCGATGCTGCTCGTCAATTACCACCAGTCCAAGATTTTTAAACCTTACCGTTTCTTCGATCAATGCATGGGTTCCGATCAGGATTTGTAATTCGCCACTTAACAATTGTTCATGAATCTCTTTTCTGACAGCCGTTTTGGTCGAACCGGTCAACAATTTGACATTTACAGGCAATCCATCCAAAAATTCCTTTAATGTTTCAAAATGTTGGTTAGCCAGAATTTCAGTAGGCGCCATTATACTGGACTGAAATCCGTTATCGAGTGCTATAAGCATACTCATCAAAGCAACCAGGGTTTTTCCGCTTCCCACATCACCCTGTAATAACCGGTTCATTTGTTTTCCTGATCCAATATCTTTACGAATCTCTTTTAAAACCCTTTTCTGTGCATTCGTTAGCTCAAAAGGAAGGTTCTTTTCATAAAACTGATGGAGGTAATCGCCGACTTTTGAAAAAACAAATCCATTGAATTTATTCAACCTTATACTTCGTTTCTGAAGAATATTGAGTTGAATATAAAACAGCTCCTCAAATTTTAATCGATAGATGGCTTTTTTTAGAATCTCTGCATTTTGAGGGAAGTGAATATTAAAAAGCGCATCTGGTAAGGAAATAAGTTTATATTTTTGAATTAAATATTCGGGAAATGTTTCCTGAATTTTATCTTTAAGCTGAAGAAGCAGGTTGTTTACCAGTTTTGCAATGGCCCTGGAGGGCAAATAATTCTTTTTTAACTTTTCGGTAGTATTGTAATGTGCCTGTAATTTTGCTTTTATTACCTGCTGATTTTTTATGCTGTCTTCAATTTCAGGATGAATAATATTATACTTTCCACCAAAATATCCGGGTTTTCCAAAAACAATATATTCTTTATTAAGCTCAAGGCTTTTCTGAATGTAACCCAATCCTCTAAACCAAACCAGCTCAATGGTTCCGGTTCCATCCGTAAAATAGGCTACCAGTCGTTTTTTCCGTCCTCCACCTATGTACTCAAAACCAATAATCTTCCCCTTTAACTGTATATGTGGTAATTCGGGATTTAAATCTCTGATCTGATAGAACCTGGAACGATCGATGTATTTGTAAGGGAAATAATACAGCAGATCTTCAAATGTGAAAATTCCCAGCTCTTTGTTCAGGAGTTCTGCCCGTTTGGGGCCAACACCAGTTAAGAATTTAATATCTTGTTGTAAAAAATCAGGCATATGAATTATCAAAATGCAATAAAAAACAAAAAGAATAAACAAAATTACAAATCTAAATACCGTTTAGTAAAGTAAGATAGTTTAAAATCTTATTTTTGCTACACAATAATACATTTTTTTAATAATCTTAAACATATGTTTGCGTCATTAAAATTAGCTTTCCCGTTTTTTAAATATATAACTTTTGCTAAACACAGGAAGGGACATGGGATTCATTCTCCTTTTGTATTTGATTTAATTACCAATGTTTTCAATGATAAAAAAACGGATAATGACTTGGCGCAAATATTTTATTTGCATCATAAATATAAGCAATCGAAAAAGGCATTAATGTTTGATGAGATGGGCGCCGGATCGCACCGGGAAACAAAATCTAAGTTAAAACCAGGGAACAATCAAAACACACAAAGGATATCAACGACAGTGGGTAAAACCATTCAAAATTCATCCGTTACCAAAAAATACGGAGGACTTATTTATCGTCTGGTAAAATACTTTAACCCTGAAAACATTCTTGAAATAGGCACTTCAGTAGGTATAAGCACTTTATATATTGCCGGGGCTGCACCCAAATCAAATATCATAACCATTGAAGGTGTAAAGGAAAAAATACAAATCGCAAAAAAATTAACTCAAGAAATGCAATTACAAAATGTTCAATTTATTTGTGATGATTTCGATTTAATCTTACCTGAAATACTGAAACAAAACAAACCGTTGGATTTTGTGTTTTTTGACGGTAATCATACACAAAATGCTACTTTAAAATACTTCAATGCCTGTCTTGAGAAAGCACATAATAACTCCGTTTTTATTTTTGACGACATCCACTGGTCTGCAGATATGAAAAAAGCCTGGAATACGATTAAAAATCACCAAAAGATTAGCGTTAGCATAGATCTTTTTCAGATAGGAATAATCTTTTTTAAAACAGAAATAACGAAAAGGCATTATGTAATTAAGTTTTGAATAAAAATTAATAGTTTTAAGGGAAGAATGATTAAATTCGTAACACTTTTTTCAATTTAATAACGAGTATAAATAATGGATAAAGTAATTCATATAAAGGATATCAAAAAATTTTATTATGTCGGAGCCGAAACGATAAAGGCCTTGCGTTCAGTATCACTTTCGATTAACCGAAACGAATATGTTGCTATCATGGGACCTTCCGGTTCGGGCAAATCAACACTAATGAATATCCTGGGATGTCTGGATACTCCCAGCGATGGTCAATATATCCTAAACAACAAAGATGTGAGTCATTTAATAGACGATGAGTTGGCTGAAATCCGAAATAAAGAAATCGGATTTGTTTTTCAAACATTTAATCTTTTACCCAGATATACTGCTTTGGAAAATGTAACCCTCCCGCTGATTTATGCAGGAGTAAACAAAGAAGACCGATTGGCAAAAGCAGAACAAACACTAATAAATGTTGGATTGGAGGACCGGATAACTCACAAGCCCAATGAGTTGTCAGGAGGGCAAAGGCAGCGAGTTGCCGTAGCAAGAGCATTAGTGAATAATCCTTCGATTATACTTGCGGATGAACCAACCGGGAACTTAGACTCAAAAACATCGATGGATATTTTAAATCTTTTTGAGCAGATTCATAAAATGGGTAATACGATTATTCTGGTTACCCATGAAGAAGAAATTGCACGGCATGCTCATCGGATTATACGATTAAGAGATGGAATGATAGAATCGGACGAGATAAATGCCAACCCCCTTAAAACAACTTAAAAAATAATTTAACAAACTAAACAAAAAAGGAATCTTACCGTTTCTTCTAAAAAATAGTTTACTATGGACATGAAAATATATACCAAAACAGGCGATAAAGGAGAAACTTCGCTAATAGGCGGAAAGAGAGTCCCCAAATTTCATGATAGGATTGAAGCGTATGGCACGGTAGACGAGCTGATTTCATATATTGGCCTTATCAGAGACCAAAAGATTGATGAGCACTCAAGATTAACGTTAATAGAAATCCAGGACAGGTTAATGACATGTGCATCTATATTAGCTACCGATTGTGAAAATTGCGATGTAAAAATACCTGAAATTTATACTCAGGATATTGAAATGCTGGAGGAGGAGATTGACAAAATGGAAAAAGATTTACCTCCGCTACGCTCATTTATTTTACCCGGAGGGCATACAACGGTTTCTTATTGCCATATAACCAGAAATGTTTGCCGAAGAGCAGAAAGATTATCTATAAAGGTTCAAAATCAATTTAAACATAGCGAAAAAGTCATTCAATATCTAAATCGTTTATCCGATTTTTTATTTGTTTTATCAAGAAAATTTGCTATCGATTTGTATGCCAAAGAGATACCATGGAAACCAAGAGTATAACAAAAAAGTTTTGTTTTTCAATATTATTTTTATATTTGCACAAATTTAAAGGGTATAATTAAAACAAATTATATATGTATTGGACATTAGAATTAGCATCAAAATTAGAAGATGCACCATGGCCTGCGAGTAAGGAAGAATTAATTGATTATGCAATTCGTTCGGGAGCACCCTTAGAGGTTATTGAAAATCTTCAGGAAATTGAGGATGAGGGGGAAATTTATGAAAGCATTGAAGATATATGGCCTGATTACCCAAGTAAAGATGATTTCTTTTTTAACGAAGATGAATATTAGTTAAAAGGGAACTTTAGGGTTCCCTTTATTTTTTCCAGTAAAATATATCACGCTTTGATTTTGGTCTTAAATTTTCCAACCATTTAAATCCCTTTAATTGTTTCTGTTCGAGTTCGCCGGGAGGAAATAATGTTCCTGTTGGCTGAGTAACCATATTAATTCGATTAACCTCTCCATTCTTAAGATAGATGATGAGATCGCTGCTTTCAGCAAAATTTACTCCTACAACCTCTCCTTGATCTTTGGTGTAATAAATTGACTGACCATTTCCAAAAACATCTACTTTGTATAGTTCGTTGTTCCTGATATAACCTTTCATTTCTTTTCCTCTAATCTGATTAAATTTATCGGCTTCTTCTATGGAAATAATTAATGAACTACCAATAAAATGGAAATAATCTATTTTTTGATTTTTAATATAACCTTTCACTAACTCTGCGGTTATCTGGCTCCCTTCGGACCATAGCACAGGTTCATGATACATGGTAATTACGGAATCCTTATCAGTATAGACCATCGAATCACATCGAGCCTGAAAATCATTTCTGTACATTTGCACTTTATGATACGCTCTTATTATACGATAAGAACCCGAGGAGTCATAACTGGAACGTAAGGTGTCGGCATGCAAAAATAAAGAATCTGTTTTATCGGTTACCTGAATAAGCAGGGCACTATCGGTTACAAAAAACTTTTCCGGTTCGCGCAGGTAATATGCATAATGCCCCTTTAATATCATATTTTCAGCCGTATCAATCATCTCGATATTATCAATAGCAATGCCTATTCCAAGCGAATCATCGAAAAACAGGCTGTCACCAATTAATATCTTTTCTTTATTTTGATATCTAGCATTCTCATTAAACTGAAATTTCTTTTCCGGGATTTTATACCAGCCATTCTCAGCATATAAATGATTATCTTCGTTATAAATATTTGTAGGGCCTAAAAAATAGGCCGTTTCTATTTCGGTGTTATACTCTAAGGTATCCGTAAAAACAGTATAATCAGGAGTTTTGACAACAACACTATCATTAAAAACAAAAAGATTACGGTTAGCATAATAATATCCCATAACACTTTCCAGTGTATTTTCATTATTGATTAGTTTGCCGCCTTCAAAGTAGTTTGCAACACTGGTTTCAGTATTAAAATCAAGCGAATCTGTGGTAAGCGTAGCTTTATCATCCTTTAAAACAACATTTCTACGAACCTCTCCAATATTGGTATTCCCGTTATATCTCATATAATCGCCATACAGATGCAAGGTATCCCCTCTGTTTAGGTGTACATTACTATAGGCATGTATAACATTTTGTTTATTATACAAATAAGCACTATCGCAATACATGGTGGCATTATTATGTTCAAAAATCACATCCCCCAAAAAACGACGTACTCCCTCGCCTATATGCTTACTGTACTCTAAAGAATTAGAATTAAGAATTTTTATTTGCTCTTTATTTTGAGCAGAAAGAGCAGGAAAAAGTAATAGCCAGCAACAAGAAACTAAAAGAGAAAACCGAATAAATTGGTTATTCATTAAAAAGTTGATTTATTTAATGTTTTATCCATCCATTTTCCAAAAACTTGCAGTTCATAAATGAATCGTCAATACGGATATAAGTATTCTTTTTCGTTTCTTCGAGCCATTCATCAATCTTTTGCTGTTGTTTTTCCATGATAGCAATTTCTTCAATCATCTCATAATCATCTTCTAAGTTGGCTTTATGTGCGTCCTTTTTTTCTGCAACCTTAACGATTTTAAAAACCGGTTTCCCATTTTCATCAACCGTTTCGAAGGGTTCAGAAATCTCTCCTACTTCTAAATCTTTAACAATATTATACTCAGCACGGGGTAACTGGTCCAATTCAAATGTTGTGGAGGATTTTTCTGGATTAACCATCAACCCTTCATTAAGTCTGGATTTCTCATCTTCAGAGAATCTAAATGCAGCATTTGCAAATGACAGACTATCGTTTCTAACAAGTGTAACAATGCTGTCGAGTTTATTTTTTGCCTTAATTTTTTGCTGAACATCCACTTTAGGAATAATCAAAATATGTCTTACATTAACCTGATTACCTTGTTGAGCAATGAGTTGAATAATATGAAATCCATATTCAGATTCAACAATCCGAGAAACCCCTCCATCATCGGTAAGCCTGAAAGCAGCCTTTGCGAATTCGGGGTCCAGTTCGTCGCGGGTTCTAAAACCAAGCTCACCACCCCTTCGGGCAGAACCAGGGTCTTCGGAATAAAGGACAGCCAGCGTAGAGAATCTTTCGCCATTAATAATCCGTTCCCGAATATCTAACAATTTTTCACGGGCTTCGGCTCTTGATTCTTCATCTTCGGGAGGATATACAACAATTTGATTAATCTTATATTGCGTATTGACCATAGGGATGCTGTCTTCGGGCATATTCTTATAGAATTTCTCTATCTCTTTGGGCGATACTTTTACTCCTTCAACCAATTCACTTTGCATCATCTGCGTTAAAATCTGTTCACGAATCAAGGGTCGGAAATCTTCTTTAATCTCAAGAATCGACTTATTATAGAACTCTTCTAATTTTTCTTGTGATCCAATTTGACGAATAAAATAAATAAGTCTTCGTTCCAATTCTGATTCAACCTGATTTGCTCCTACTTGTATACTATCCAGTTCGGCCTGTATTAATAATAATTTCTGGACTAATAATTCTTGAAAAATTTCACACTTAATGTCACCTCTGCTTTGGTAACCTTGAGCTTTTAGCTGAATCACCTGATTTTCAACATCAGATTGTAAAATAATTTTATCTCCCACATTGGCAACTACTCTGTCGGCAATAAATTGTTCCTGAGCAATCAGGTTTAATGTTGTTAGGGTTAATACTGCAGATATTAAAAGTTTTTTTAAAAATGTCATCTTTACTAATATTTTTTAATAGATTATAAATTCATTTCGGTTTAAAGCATTATTGTATGTAGTGTTTTCCAGTTCTTCAAAAAATGAAAACTTTCGTTTATTTAGAATAATTGTTTTAACTTTAGGTTTAGCATACTCAATAGGCTGAATAGTACTTCGTAAGGCATAGTCCTTAATATTCACAAAATAATAAAATAAAGAATCCTGGGTCTCAATATATTTATTATAACGCAAATAGCGTTCCTCATCGTCAATATCTAATGGTAATTCGCTTAATAAATGACTAAAAGGGATCCATTCATTTTTAAAATTATCGAACTTGGTAGCATACTGATAACAATAATCTTCAAGTTTCGTTAAATCTTCAGCATCATCAGACTTATACCATTGTTTAACCTTGTTAATTTCAGGCGATTCTTTGGATAATTTAAGGTATAAAGCTTTTACAATATTATGATTTAAAATAAAGTTGGCTGAATTTTCATTATAATACGATTCGATTTCCTGTTGCGTAATTACCGTATCAATTTTTTGTTTTATCAACTCTTGTCGATATTTAAATATAAGAAGTGATGAGCGGTAATCCTCAATTTGCTTTTCAATGTTTTTCGTTTCATCCGAAAGATTTTCTTCGGCTTTTTCTAACATTAACTGTTTTTTAATCCATTCGTTAATATAGTTTTTTGCCAGTGTAATACTATCTTCTTGTGAAATATCTGATGGAAGCAACTGTTTCAAATCCGATTTATACAAATATTTATCATATACCCGTGCCAAAGGGATATCGTCTTTTTCATTATTTTTTTTCTTACAGGCAAAAAACAAAGAAAGTAGCATTAAACTAAATAATAAACGTACTATAAATTTATACATTTTTAACCGTTCTAATTAAATTATTCATATTATTTTAATGTTGATAAAACCTGTTTATTAATCCGGATATTGTATTTATCCTGCAATTTTTTTATCCACTCTACCTCCAAATACTCCTGGTAATCGGAAATAACATTTCCCTTTGCTTCTTCAAAAGGCTTTATGGCTGGTTTTAACTTTTCGCCTTTAATCAAAATCATTAATTTATCATTCTTTGTTGTACCCTTTTTCCACACCATCTCATCAATGATTTCATTTTCTCCCTGATTGAATATACCTGTTTCTATCTTTAAAAATTCTTTTCCATTTCCATTATTATATTTCTCCAACAACTCATTATTTGTAAGCTTTCGTCTAAAGAGTCTGCGCTTATTGATTTCTTTATCAACTTTTTGGTATATATCTTCGTTTTTACAATAATAAATACTTCCCTCCCATCTTTCATCCCACATATAATTCTCTTTATGATTCTTATAATAATCTTTTAGCCCCGCTGAATCAGTAATCGCTTTTGTCCAAACCTCCTGATCCATTAACTCAAATAATAACATCCCTTCATAATATTCTTTAAGTAAAAATTTATACTCAGGATATTTCTGTGTTAGCCTTGATTCTTCATATTCCAGAATATACTGTTTTACAAAGCGGTTATAAAGATTATAATATTGATAAGGTGTACTAATTTGTCGTTTATTATCCGGCACAAACTTTTCAAAATCATTAACGGTTACTTTTTTATCGTTGAAAGTAAAAAGGACTTTATTCTGATTATCTTTCGACTCAAAGTAGGATTCATTATACTGCAATAAATCTTCTGATGAATCGAAGAAAACAGGTAGGTTGGATTTTCTCTCAGTAAATTGATGTTTCTCTTTTAACTTATTAACTAAGGCCTCTTGTGCGATGAGTGAACGTTGATCATTAATTACCATTTTCCGCAAGTCATTTTTAACTTCTGCAAATGATTTCGGTTCTTTTCTGTCAATACGCTGAATTAGGTGCCAGCCATAGCTTGTTTTAATCGGCTTTGAAACATCACCATTTGCAGTAAGGGCAAAGGCTGCACGTTCAAATTCAGGGACCATCTCTCCAACACCAAACCAGGGTAGTTCTCCACCATTTAAAGCAGAGCCTCTGTCGTCAGAGTATTCTTCTGCCAGTTTGGAGAAATCTTCACCTTGTTTTACCCGATGATACAATTGCTCTATTAATTCTTTCTTTTTATTTATATTTTCCACACTTAAATTTTTAGGTGCTGCAAGCATAATATGAGCAACCTTAACCTCTCCACGTGCTTCTTTTTTATCGGTTAATTGAATAATATGATATCCAAACCGGGTTCGGACAGGCCCTTTTATTTCACCAATCTTCATCGAATAAACCGCATTTTCAAAAGGATAAACCATCTGAAAAGCAGTAAAATAACCTAAATCACCCGCGTTGGTTTTAACCGATGGATCATCCGAGGCACCTTTGGCTACAACGGAGAAAGGCTCTCCGCGTAAAATTCTCTTTTTAATTTTTTCTGCTTTTTTATAGGCAAATGTGGTATCTTCCGGAGTAGCATTATCTTTTATCCCAACTAAAATATGGCTTGCCCTTACTTCGTATTGCATTCGTTCAAAAGCCTCTCTAACTAACTGATCTACTTTCTCCTGATCAAGTAAATAAGGCCTTACCAATTGTTTTTTATATCCCTCAAACTCAGATTTAAAGCTCTTCGTAGTATCTAATCCCCGGTTTTTAGCTTCAATCACTTTTAGTTTGAAATTAATAAACAAATCGAGATACTCATCAACAGGGATTGTTTCTCCTGTTGAAATATTTATCTTATTTTTTTGATAGAACCTTAAAAACTCTCCCTTTGTAACAACCTCGTTATCAATCTCAAACAAAACATCATTATTCGATTGCTGAGCATTGGCAACGAAAAAGAAGAATAAAAGGATTAATAAACCAGCTATTTTTTTCATAGGCAAAATTTAACAATAATATTTACATTTGTCGACTATAATTTGGTGCTTCCCGTGTAATAGACACATCATGAGGGTGACTTTCAGTTACGCCTGCACCGGTAACACGCACAAACTTCGATTGCATTAATGTGGAAATATCTTTAGCTCCACAATATCCCATTCCGGCTCTTAATCCTCCAACCAACTGGTAAATTACCTCAGACAGGTTTCCTTTAAAAGGAACACGAGCTGCAATACCTTCCGGAACTAATTTATTGATATCATCTTCCACATCCTGGAAATAACGATCTTTGGAGCCTTGCTGCATTGCTTCGATAGATCCCATTCCCCGATAAGATTTAAATTTCCGTCCATTATAAATAATGGTTTCTCCGGGAGATTCTTCTACACCGGCAAATAATGAACCAGCCATAACGGTATGAGCTCCTGCTGCAATGGCTTTCACAATATCACCCGAATATCGTAACCCCCCATCACCAATTACAGGAATACCTGTATCTTTCAAAACCTTTGCCACTTCATAAATAGCTGTAAGCTGAGGTAATCCAACACCTGCAATTACCCGGGTTGTGCAAATGGAACCCGGCCCAATACCAACTTTTACGCCATCAGCACCGGCATCTACAAGTGTTTTGGCAGCTTCAGCCGTTCCAATATTACCAACGACTACGTCAATGGTTGAGAAATTTGCTTTTACCGACTTTAACATTTCAATGACTCCTTTGGAGTGTCCATGTGCTGTATCAATTACCACAGCATCTACACCGGCCCTGACCAATGCCTCAATGCGCTGGTGGGTATCGGATGTAACTCCCACACCCGCCGCAACGCGTAATCTGCCCTGCTTATCTTTACAAGCCAAAGGATTATCTTTAACTTTTGTTATATCCTTATACGTCAATAAACCAATTAATTTATTATCATCGTCAACAACAGGGAGCTTTTCAATTTTGTGACGCTGTAAAATATCTGTTGCTTTTTCAAGATCAATGGATTGGTGGGTTGTAATAATCTTATCTTTGGTCATTACATCCGCAATCTTCCGCGACATTTGTTTTTCAAATCTTAAATCACGGTTCGTCACAATACCAATCAATTTTTTATTTTTATCAACTACAGGAATCCCTCCAATCTTATATTCTTTCATCAAATTCAATGCATCGGCGACGGTATCATTCCCTTGTATAGTTATAGGGTCATAAATCATTCCATTTTCAGCGCGTTTAACTGCTTTTACGTGTTTGGCCTGATCTTCTATACTCATATTTTTATGGATTACACCAATCCCTCCCAAACGGGCAATAGCTATAGCCATTGCTTCCTCGGTAACAGTATCCATAGCTGCCGAAACGATAGGAACATTTAAACGTATATTTCGCGAAAACTGAGTAGAAATATCCACTTCGCGTGGTAATACTTCCGAATATTGAGGAATTAACAATACATCATCAAACGTAAGTCCTTCAAATGCAACTTTCTCTTGTAAAAATGACATTTTTATATGATTTTTATGTAGTTTTAAAATTGTGCCAAATTACAAAAAATTAGTAAAATATCGGTTTAAAATATGATATTATCCATAGATTTGATTTTTTTAACTTTTTTTAAGATATTCATTAAGGCGTAAATCTCATCGTTAGTGCATGATAAACAAGTATGAACAAATACTGATTAAATACTGGGGCCATTCCAAATTCAGGCCACTACAGGAAGATATTATCCGTATGATTATGGACGGGAAAGATACGTTAGCCTTAATGCCTACCGGGGGTGGAAAATCTATTACCTTTCAGGTTCCGTCTATGGCTCAGGATGGAATATGTATTGTGGTGACCCCACTTATTGCTTTAATGAAAGATCAGGTAGAGAATCTGCAAAAAAAGGATATCAAAGCCATAGCTATTTATTCAGGGATGACAAAAAATGAAATAGATATAGCCCTGGACAACTGTATATACGGAGGTGTAAAATTTCTTTACATCTCGCCGGAGCGAATAAATACCGAGCTTTTTAAGGCTCGTGTAAAATATATGCAGGTAAATTTAATTGCCATTGATGAGGCACACTGTATTTCGGAATGGGGTTATGATTTTCGCCCCTCCTACTTAAAAATAGCGGATTTGCGTGAGTTAGTTCCTGATGTACCTTTTTTAGCTTTAACAGCTACGGCTACCCCCAAAGTTGTTGAAGATATTCAGGAGAAATTAAAATTTGAAGTAAAAAATGTTTTACGTAAAAGTTTTGAGCGCAAAAACCTGGTTTACCTTGTTCGTGAAGTCGAAGACAAACAGCATTATTTAATCGAAACCCTAAATAAAGTAAAAGGCAGTGGGATCATTTATGCACGAAACCGGAAAAAAACCAGAGAAATAGCCTTAATGCTTCAAAAGGCCCGGATATCTGCAGATTATTATCATGCCGGATTAAAACATGATGACAGAAGCAACAAACAAAATCATTGGAAAGTAGGTAAAACAAGAGTAATGGTAGCAACCAATGCGTTTGGGATGGGCATCGACAAACCTGATGTCCGGTTTGTTATCCATATTGATTTACCGGACAGCATTGAAGCTTATTTTCAGGAAGCAGGACGCGCCGGAAGAGACGAAAAAAGAGCTTATGCTGTTCTTTTATACAATAATTCGGATAAAGTAAAAGCTGAACAAAGAGTTGAAACCAACTTTCCGGAGCTTAAAGAAATAAGATCCATTTATCAGGCGTTAGGAAACTATTTTCAAATAGCCTTTGGCAGTGGAAAAAATCTGGCGTATGATTTTATGATAGCCGATTTTGCAAAAAAATACCATTTTAGCATTTTAAAAATACATAGTGCGTTAAAATTCTTACAACGCGAAGGGTATATTGAAATTACTGACGAACTTTTCAGCTCATCGAAAATACATTTTTTAGTGGGTAGAGATGATTTGTATAAATTTCAAATTGCCAATGTTAAGTTTGATGGGTTTATAAAGCTTATCCTTCGTTCATACACAGGGTTATTTTCTGATTATGTAAAAATTGACGAAGCATCTTTAGCTAAAAGAGCAAATACAAACTTAGAAACCGTTTACAACTATTTAAATAAACTAAGCAGCTTAGGTATTTTAAATTACATCCCCAAAAAAAACAATCCATTTATTGTATTTACCGAAGAGCGTCTGGATGATAAATCCCTGCATCTTTCGAAAGAAAATTATGATTTTCGAAAAAAACGATTTACGGACCGGATAAATGCTGTTTTGCATTATGCTTCCTCGAACAATAAATGCCGCAGTCAGCTTTTATTATCCTATTTTGGTGAAAGCAACCCTGACAGGTGTGGGGTATGTGATATTTGCACACGGCGCAACGAGCTGGATTTAAGCAAATATGAATTTGATTTAATTCTGGAAAGTATAAAAGAAAAACTAAAAAACCAATCAATATTGCTTGATGATCTGGTATCAATGTTAGCGTTTAATAAAGAAAAGAGCCTAAAAGTAATTCAGTGGCTGTTGGATAATGAAAAGATTTTAAAAAATTCGTCAGAACGGCTTACATGGCATAAAAAAAACTGAGAATATTATTCTACCTGAAATATCTCAATGCCATAATCTCTTCGTCCATCCTGAAAAAGTGCAAACAGGTAATAATCTCTCATTTGTAAATATTTATATTCTTTTCTTTTCTCTGTATGCTCAAAAATCTTTACCGGTTTTTCAGGTTCTCTTATATCAAAAACTTCTATTCCCTTATCAGTAGCAACATATAAATAGTTATCGTCCATGAATAAATCTTTCGCTCTTCCCATCGTTTTTATTTCATTGACTTTTAAAGGATATAAAGGCAATCCCATATTTAAAACAACCAATCCTCCAAAATCATTTGCCATATAACCCATTTTATCTTTTACAATAAGCTTGTTTGCTTCAGCATCGGTTAAATAATCTTTCGGAAATTCTGCTTGTTTAAAGGAAGTAAAAGGTTCATTAAATTTAAAGGTTCTTAACCCCCTTTTCCCTCCAACAATTATGACATAAGGAGGGATGATTTGCATATTTTTCACGGTAAAGTCTTTAACATTATTTCTGGAAACCATTTCAATGTTATTCATATTGCTAAAGTCAACAACCTCAAGCCCCATATCAACATACCCCAGAAAAGCATAATTTTCGTAAACTTCGGTAAAGTAAACCTCCTGATGTCTGTAATAAGTACCCAAAACAAAAGGCATCGTGGGATCGGAAATATTCAAAATTCTTAATCCCAGTTCCCCATAGGAAAGAAAAGCTTTATCATCAATTACTTTCACACAATAAGCTGTTCCATAAACCTTCTTTCCCGAACGTCTTTCAAACTCTTCGTACGTAGACAGTAATTCAAATTCATTAATATCTGCAATATTATAAACCTGTAATCCCTGTTCACCTAAGGGAAGAAATAACAGGGTATCTTTGATATCAAAATTGGACAATTCAAAATGGCGTTGATTATCTCTAAATTCTGAAACCGGGAATATATACTGGCTAAAACTAAATTTTACGAGAATAAGGAAGATAAAGATTAATGGTATTTTTTTCTTCATAATACAAGCGCTTCTATAAATCAGGTTAAATTTTTCAGGTAATCAAAAATAAAATATTTATTCAACATAAACAACCAGACCCTTTAAATACTCACTTTCGGGATGATAGATGTTTACCGGATGATCGGAGGGTTGTGTAAGCTGATGCAATATTCTGACATTTCTCCCTGTATTTGCAGCAGCAGTAAATACTGATTTTCTGAAATTTTCTTTACTAACCACCTGTGAGCATGAAAAGGTAAATAATATACCCCCGGGTTTTATTTTTTCAATCGCTTTAGCATTGATTCTTTTATACCCTTGTAAAGCATTGTGCAGCACATTCTGATGTTTTGCAAAAGCCGGCGGGTCAAGAATAATCAGATCATATTTTTGGTCTGCATTTTCTAAAAACTCAAATGCATCCACCGCAAAAGCTTCGTGCAGATTATTTTGTTCAACGTTTAATGCAATGTTTTCGTTCGTTAAATCAATGGCTTTAGCAGAACTATCAACCGAGTGAACCTGCTTTGCTCCTCCTTTTATGGCATAAACCGAAAAACCACCCGTATAACCAAAAACATTTAAAACTGATCGATCCTTCGAATATTGCTGAACAAGCTTTCTGTTCTCCCGCTGATCAATAAAAAATCCGGTTTTTTGACCTTCTTCCCAATTTATTTTGAACTTATTCCCATATTCAAGAACAACCTTGTTATCAGGCTTCCCAAAGAGATATTCGTTTTTAGCTTCGATATCCGATTTAAAAGGAATGGTTGATTTGCTTTTATCAAACACTGCATGCAACTGATTGCCATATATCTCCTTTAGTATCTCAACAAAGGTTTCTTTTTGCAAATACATCCCGATAGAATGCATTTGCATTACGATAGTCCCGTTATAAAAATCAATGATTAATCCGGGCATTCCGTCTCCTTCGGCATGTACTAACCGATAAACATTATTCTCCGGGTGATCTGTTAATCCCAGCGTTTTTCTTAATGCATAAGCATTTTGTATTTTCCTTCGCCAAAAATCAACATTGATTGCTGTTTGCTCAAAGGAAATTATTCGAACGGCAATGGAGCCAATCTGGTAATGGCCTATGGCTAAAAATTCATCTTTATTATCGGTTACCCTAACCAGGTCACCCTCGTTAACATTACCAATAATTTTTTTGATGGCTCCTGAAAAAATCCACGGATGATATCTGCGAACCGATTGATCTTTTCCTGATTTTAAAATAATTTTCGGATAATCCATTGATAATTTAAATAACCTGGTTTAACGTTTTATATATTTGTAAACAAGCCCACGCATCGGTTGCAGCATAAAGCAACTGACTTTCTGTAAGCTCCTCTCTTTCCCAATTAGATACTTGTTGTGATTTAGAGATTCGTTTATTTAATACAATAGCCGTAATCTTTCTTAAACTCTGGCTTTCAATTTTAAAATATGTAACAAAATCCTGTAAATCAATAAAACTCTGGGGTTCAAAATCCTGTATTTCCTGTAAGGTTTTTATATCATCATGGATAGCCAGCCCAATCTTTTTAACCTCTTTATTCCTTAGGATATCAATAATCTCCTGAGGGAAACCAATTCTATTTATTCTAATTAAGAAAGCTTCATGTGAAGAGGATAATTGCAGTAATGAAACTTGATTTACTACGCCTTTTTTAAACGATGGTTTGGTTTCTGTATCAAAACCTAATATTTTTTGTTCTTGAAGTAAAGGCAAATAATAATCCAGTTTTTCAAATGTATCAATAACAAACACCCCCCCATTAAACTGATAAAGAGGCAGGTTATTTATCTCTGCATTTGTGATATGATTTTTAAACATTTTAATCTTCGTTATTGTAGTCCCTTTGTCTTTTTGATATTATCCAGTTATCAGTATTTCGTTCATCTGAGGATTCGTTATTTTCTGTTTCATCCTCCTCCAGATTATCACTACTATAAAATACCGAATGAACTGCTTTTAAAGCATTTACCAGCTTTTGTCCCCAAAAATCTTCAAAATTCATCTGACACTCCCACAAAGCGTCATTCATTACCTCCTCGGTACTCACGTGATATAACGAAATAAAATTTTTAATATCCTGGTATATATCGGCCAGGTTATCGGCTATTGAAGCTGTACTTTGCTCAACCTGTTCGTGGGTTAAAGGGTCAAAAACTTCGCGGTATTCATCATGATAGCCAAGTTTCTTTTTTACCGATTCATGAATAAACTCCCATTCTTCTTCGGACACAAATTTTTCATTTTCATCATCGAAAACAGATTGAAATCGAGGAAGTAACGTAGCTTTGATATACAGCAAAGGCAATATTTTATGGGCTTTATTCAAAAAGTCCCGTTTGCTGAAGCGATAAGTATTCTCCACAAACTTACAATATTCTGCTGCAACGGTTACAAATTCGGTAACATTCTCAGAATAAACAATACTGCTGTCAAAATTTTCTTCCATATTCGATCCGTAAAATTTTCGGCACAAAGGTATAAAAGAAATTCTATTTACCTTATGATTTCATTGTGCTGATTTAAAGATCTGTTTACCGGGTAAACACCCACTCCTTTTCTGAGGATAAATCCGGATTAAACAAATAACCATCACTGTCGAAAGCTTTTAAATGTTCGGGTTCTTCAATTTTATTCCGTAGGATAAATCGGCTCATTAATCCTCTTGCTGTTTTAGCATAAACAGCCACTACCTTAAAACCGTTTCCTTTGGCTTCTTTAAAAACCGGGGTAATAATTTCCCCATTAATATTTTTTGATTTTATGGCTTTATAATATTCGTTCGAAGCTAAGTTTATTAACCTTTTGTTTTTTTGCTTTGAGAGTTCTTTGTTAATGAAATCGGTGATTTTAGTCCCCCAGAAGTCATATAAATTTTTTCCTCGTTCATTTTTCAGCGACGTTCCCATTTCTAATCGATAAGGCTGGATTAAGTCGAGCGGACGAAGCACTCCATATAATCCGGATAAAATTCGCAAATGTTCCTGAGCAAATAATAATTCATCATTAGTTAGTGATTTAGCCTCTAATCCTATAAATACCTGCCCCTTAAAAACAGCCAAAGCTTGTTTTGCATTTTCAGGTGTAAAAGGTTTTTTCCATTGCAGGTATCGTTCATAATTCAACGAGGCCAAATCGGGATTGATATCCATTAGTTTTGCTAATTCATTTTTGGAAAACTTTTTTAATGCTTCAGCTAAAATTTCTGAATCATCTAAAAATTCTGGTTGAGAATATTTATTCGTATGAATAGTATTATTATAATCAAGTGTTTTAGCCGGAGAAATTATCGTTATCATAAATTAATTATTTTTAATGTTATACTACTAAAATAATCATTTTAACAGTTAACACCAAAAGGGTATGGATTGTTTGACAAAAAAAAGCGGCGCTCTCGCACCGCCTATCTTTGAAAAGTACTGTAATATTAACAGCATCGATATTTAGGTTAGGGTATTTTGCATTTGCATTAGAAAATGCAATCACGTTCAATAGATGAAAAGAGTAAATAAAAGGTTGCGTGGAAATTCTTTTTTTAAGATTTCTTTATGAGAAATTGCAAGAATACCACCTATTCTATAGCAATTGAATCCTGGTCTTCTCTATATTTTAATTTAAAATACAATACAACTGAAAAAATTGCATAAAGCGGATAAGTTAATGCAGACACCAACGAGTTAAAAAAAACAGTCCATATACCAATGTCATAGTTTTGCATTTTTAATGATTCAAGAAGATTCCCTGTTTCTTTCCAGTTATCAAAAAATATAATAACAAAAGGGATAGACATTAGCGCTGAAACTACAATAGAAACCAGAATCATAATTAATACAAATAAAATTGTTGCTCCTAAAGCCGGCCAAAAATTTTTATGGGTCAGCGAAAAAGTTCTGCTTATGGCTTCTAATGCATTTTTTTCTTCAGCAATAACTATTGCAGCTCCGGGAGAAAGGACTGTTCCCAGGTAAGCAATAGCTACAAAAGATCCGATAATAAAAATAAAAATACCTGCAACGGTACCCAGGGCTAATATAAACCCTGATAATAACAAAAAGAAGATCATATGTATGGAATACTTTTTAAGAGATTCCATAAACAACTCTCCGGAAGCTAATTTTTTTTCATCATCACTTTTTAAGATAAGATTTACAAAAAATGCGTTTAACAAACCATATACGATAACTGTTCCTGTCAGAAGAATCCCCATTTTACCCATTAACCCTGACAATTCCCTCATCATCTCTTCTGTGTCAGATAAAGTATATATTTGGGTAATCCCAAGGTTGTATGTTAAAAATTGAATGATAAAAAAAGCAATAAAACCTGACAGAAAAAGAGGAATAAATTTATTTTTATAAATCGTAAAGACATGGGATAAAATGGTATCTGCTTCCATGGGCTTATACAAACTGTGCTTTTTTAAATCAATCATAATTTTCATTTTTATAAAAATACAAAACTAATCAATTCAACATACTAATAATACACAATCTTCGATATTTTCAAATAATGATTGATCGTTTACTCTGTAATAATTACGCTTTAGATGATGGGGAAACAAAAATTGAACTTTTATTCGGATTTTTAAGCTATATTTTATTAATTTATTTTTTTGTTACAGAATCCGGCGCTTAAAATAGTTAACGTTATTGAATAGAAAAGATTAAAAAGCAAGATGAAGCAAACTTTTAAAAAAGATATCCAGTATTATAAATTTTGCTTTTATGGTTTTTTAAAAAACCTGCGTTTTTTTGAGCCTTTTCTTATTCTGTTTTTTTTGGATAAAGGTCTTTCTTTCCTAGAGATTGGAACCCTCTATGCCATTCGGGAAATATTAATCAACATCACGGAGATACCCTCCGGAGTAATCGCTGATTCATTAGGAAGAAAACGATCCATGATTTTTTCTTTCTTATTTTACATTGTATCATTCGTCATTTTCTTTTCATCAAAAGAATACCTGTTTTTCATCCTGGCTATGTTATTTTATGCTTTCGGCGATGCTTTCAGAACAGGAACTCACAAAGCAATGATTTTCGAATATCTTGAGATTAATGGGTGGAAAAATCAACGGGTATATTACTACGGACAAACCCGTTCCTGGTCTCAGATGGGTTCTGCAATCTCATCATTATTAGCAGCATCTATTGTTTTTTATTCAGGGAATTATCAATCTATTTTTGTTTACTCAACCATTCCTTATATTCTTGACTTACTGCTCATATCTTCTTATCCTAAAGTGCTTGACGGAGAAACAAGCAAATTACATTTGCAGGACATAAAAGTAAAATTTATATCCGTTACCAAAGATTTTATTTTTTCGTTTAAAAAAATTCAAATCTTAAAAGCAGTTGCCAATTTATCAGTACATAGCGGATTTCATAAAGCCATAAAAGATTACTTACAACCCGTTGTTCAGAGTTTTGCTTTATCTTTACCTGTACTGTTAGCCTTCCGGGACAAACAACGTACTGCATTGATCATTGGAGTTGTTTATTTTATCGTTTACCTGCTAACTTCCATAGCTTCTAAAAAATCAGGGCGTTTTACAGAAAAAATAAATTCGATGCCCCGTGCGTTAAATATTACGCTTTATACAGGATTTATTTTAGCCCTGTTGAGTGGAATCTTTTATCATTATAACTTTTACTTTATTTCCATTATATTTTATATTGGTATTTATATTATCGAGAATCTCCGCAACCCAATCGGTGTAGCTTATGTAAGCGAACTGTACAACCACAAAGTACTGGCTACGGCTCTTTCAGCCAATTCGCAGGCAAAAAGTCTTTTCGCAGCTATCATTGCCCCTGTTTTGGGTTTTGTTGCCGATAAATATAATGTAGGGATTGCTCTTGCTGTAGTAGCAATATCTTTAGCATCAACAGCAATCTTATATTTAGCCAAAAAATAGATTAAACATTCGATAGCAAATAATTTTCACAAACTTTTTATCTTTGGAAAAACTTATTTAGAATGAAAATAGCACTTTTTATCGGTCTGGGAGGCTTTGCAGGAAGTATTGCACGTTATTACCTTTCGAAAATAAATTTAATTCCTGCATTATCAACGATTCCATTAGGCACATTACTGGTTAACATTGCCGGTAGTTTTTTACTGGGGATATTAACCGGGATTGCTGACCGATCGCTTCTTCTTAGTGTAGAGTGGCGTATGTTCTTAATGGTGGGTTTTTGTGGTGGATTTACCACCTTTTCAACCTTTGCAGGAGAAAACCTGCTGATGATGCGTAATGCCAATTTTCAGGGCATGCTTCTTTACACCTCATTAAGTGTAATATTAGCTTTTATTTTTGTATATTTAGGATATAATCTGTCAAAAATACTATGATGCTGATGCAAAACAGTAAGCCCAATCAAATATTACGAATATTTATGAGTAGTACCGACCGAATCTCAGGTCAACTGGCATACGAAAAAATTGTTTACATGGCCAAAGAAAATAACTTAGCCGGAGCAACTGTTTTTCGGGGAGTACTGGGTTTTGGTGCCAGTTCTGTTATCCATTCATCGAAATTTTGGGAGTTAACGGAAAAATTACCCGTAGTTATTGAAATTATTGACGAAGAAGAAAAAACAGAAGCATTTTACCAGCAAATTGAACCCCTGCTCAATGAAATGCCCAAAGGATGTCTGGTAACGCTCGATCCGGTAAATATAAAACTTTATAAAGCAGGCAAAAAAAAATAAAATGCCGCTAATAAGCAAACCTGGCGATGGGAGCAATATCCTGTGCAGCAAATTCCTTTTTTAGATATTTATAATATCCGTTAATTGCTATCATTGCTGCATTATCGGTAGTAAATGTAAATTCAGGAATATATGTATCCCAATGATTTATTGCTGCTTTTTTTAATAACGCCTCCCGCAAGCCCGAGTTTGCCGAAACACCTCCGGCAACAGCTATTTGTTTAATTCCTGTTTGCTTTGATGCTTTCTCCAGTTTCTCCATCAAAATATCGATGATAGTAAATTGAATACTGGCACAAAGGTCGTTCATATTATTTTTCACAAAGTCAGCATCTTTCTTCATCTCATCCCTGATAAAATATAAAAAAGAGGTTTTTAATCCGCTAAAGCTGTAATCCAGTTCTTTAATTTTCGGTTTATTAAAAACAAACGCTTCTTTATTTCCATGTTTTGCTTTCTGGTCAATTACAGGTCCGCCGGGATAGGATAATCCGATTACTTTTGCACACTTGTCAAATGCTTCGCCTGCAGCATCGTCAATGGTTTGACCGATAATCTCCATATCAGCGTAATCCTTAACAATCACAATCTGGGTATGCCCTCCGGAAACCAATAAACATAAAAAAGG
>JBNJFS010000011.1:0-25011 GCA_051747085.1 Bacteroidota bacterium | reverse complement strand
CTATCCGTCCGGTAAATGTAAACGAAGGAGATGGAGATAAAGCATTGCAAAAAATGAAAGAGGCAGGTATACAACTTGTAAAATCGAATGAAATTTGATATAAAAATTGATTTGTCTTTCTTTAATTTTGTTAACATTTACTAGATTTCGGGTGTATGGATTTTACCATTCGAATAGGGCTTGAAGTACACATACAATTAAAAACAGCAACCAAGCTGTTTTCTCCGGAACCCTATATTTTCGGGCAAACGCCCAACCATTCCATTGATCCGGTAACAACGGGTTTGCCCGGAGTGTTACCCTCAGTGAATCAAAAAGCCATTGATTTAGCTGTTATCGTTGCTCTGGCAACTAACTGTAAAATAAACCGACAAATTACGTTTGACCGGAAAAATTATTTTTATCCCGATCTTCCAAAAGGATTTCAAATTACTCAAAAAACAAATCCGGTAGGTGTTCAGGGGGAAGTAGCGTTTATTAATCACAAAAAAGAAATTCAACTGCTTGGAATAAAGCAGGTCCATATAGAAGAGGATGCTGCTAAAAGCAACTATCATAAGGATAAACGATATATTGATTATACCCGGGCAGGTGTTCCTTTGGTTGAAATAGTTACAACACCAGGATTATATTCACCCGAAGATGCAGCCGCTTTTTTAGAATATCTAAGAATATTAGCAAAAGAATGCGGTGTTAGTGATGGCAAAATGGAAGAAGGGGCCATCCGGTGCGATGCAAATGTTTCTGTAAGTCTTAACAATACGCATAATCAATACAATGAGATTAAGAATTTAAACTCTGTAAAAGAACTAAAAACAGCCTTACAACTCGAAATTAAAAGACAGCAAAATGAATTCAAGTCCAATGCTTTTAAAAGGGGATATACCTTACGTTTTAATTCATCCTTAAACCGGAACGATTTCAGCCGTAAAAAAGAAAAAGCGCGTGACTATGCCTACATCCCGGAACCGGATATTTTACCGGTAAATATTGATGAAGAAACGATTCAAAAACAGGAAGCCGGTATGCATGAATTACCGGCCGAAAGATATCAGCGATTTTTAGATTCCTATGGGTTGCCCAAAGAAGGAGCCTGGGTTTTAAGTATAAACAAAGAATTGTCGGTCTTTTTCGAAAAGTTGTACCCGTGGATTATAGACAAACACGAATTTGTCCATTTTTTAATGGGCCCGTTCAAATTATTAAACAAAAAGGAAGCCACCCGTTTCTTCCTTCGTCAGGGACAAAAAGACCAACTCGTTTCATTAATAAACATGATTACTCAGGGAGAAATTTCAAGAGAAACAGCTTATCAAAATATATGGCCTGCGCTTTTAAATTCAGAAAATAAAACTACTTTTGACATCGCAAAAGAAAACGACTGGCTCATAAATAATAACGATGCAGAGCTTTTGGAGGTGATACAAAAAATCATCTCAGGTTTTCCGGAAGAAAAGAATGCATTTCAAAACGGGAAATCAAAAATTATCGGATTTTTTATGGGTCAGATAATGAAAACAACAAAAAATCGTTTTCAACCCCGGAAGATCAAAAAGTTATTATTGGAAGAATTAAAAAAATAAAAATTATAAATAGCGACAAAAAAAGTGTTTAACTAAAACATTAACATATGATAAAAAAAATATTTTTTATAATACTGGCAGGAATTATTATCACTTCATGTGAATCAGAACCCGAGCATTTCACCGTTTCGGGAGAGATAGATAATGCCAATGGAGCAAAATTGTATTTTGTAGCGTTACAAAAAGATCAATTAAACTATCTCGACTCTATCATTTTAAACGATAAAGGAGATTTTCGTTTTACCGGGAATACCGAAATACCCGGATTTTATGCAATACGTACATCTCCCAATAATTATTTGTCGTTAATTATAAATCCAAAAGAGCAAATTACCATCCATGCAGATGTAGAAAACCTGAAATCAACAGCCCGGATTGAGGGATCTGAAGAATCAAAAAAAATTCTTGAGCTCAGCAGGCATTTAGATCAAGCCATTGCACAAATTGATTCTATAGGGCTTTATTATCAGTCGATCATTGGTACCCGTGAATTAACCCGTGAGGTTAAAGATTCGCTGACCCAGTTATCTGAGACTATAACTGCCGAACACCGACAACGTACGATCGAGTTTATCGAAGAAAATGCAGGCACTTTGGCAGGATTGATGGCGCTGTATCAGCAAATTGCCCCACGTCGTTATATTTTAAACCCTGTTGAAGATATTCAATATTTTGCATTCGTAGACTCTGCCCTGGGTTCAAAATATCCAACATCAGAGCCTGTAAAATTATTAAGTACACAGGTAAATGATGCAAAACGGCAAATTAAAGCCAAAGAAATGGCCAATAGCAGAGTAGGTATTGGAGCACAGGCCCCGGAAATAGAGTTACCTAATCCCGAGGGAGACACAACGAATCTATCATCCCTTAAAGGGCAGTATGTATTGGTAGACTTTTGGGCTTCGTGGTGCCGCCCGTGCAGAGTAGAAAATCCGCATCTGGTTAAGGTTTACAAAAAATACCATTCCCGAGGATTTGAAATATTTCAGGTTTCACTCGACAGGAAAAAGTCAGCCTGGACCGAAGCTATTGAAAAAGACCAGCTTGATTGGATCCATGTGAGTGATTTAAAATACTGGAATGCTGCCCCCGCAAAACTCTACCAGGTGCAAAGTATTCCTGCTAACTTTTTATTAGACAAACAGGGAAAAATAATAGCTAAAAACTTAAGAGGCGAGCAACTGGAAGTCGAACTTTCGAAAATATTTGATTAACTTAGTGCCCTTTTAAACGTTTCCTGAACTTTATATTTTCAGGTTATAATTATAAAAGTATAAAACAAAACAGAATTGAATGAAACGTATTATTTTTTATTTGGCAGTTTTTTTACTATTAGGAGCATGTAACTCATCGGAAAAAATTGACGTTAAAGGAACCATTAAAAACGGTCAGGATAAAGAAGTTCAATTTAAAGAATTAACCGTTTCGGGTACTACTGAATTGGACAAAGAGAAGCTGGGTAAAGATGAAACCTTTAAATTTACTACAAGGTCAGAACATCCAAGATTTTATCATGTGGCATTATCCAACCGTAATTTTTTAACCTTACTCCTTGAGCCGGGAGAAAAAGTAACGATCAAAGCGAAAGCTTCCAATTTAGGAGGGGCTGAAATTCATGGCTCTGAAGGATCTGTTTTGGTACAAGAATTAGAAGCTCGCTTAAAAAAGACAAAACATAAGCTCGATTCTATTGCCCGAATCGTTGAAGAGATTTCAGGATCGACTGATTATAAGCAACAAATAGAAAGACTTAACCAAGAGTATGTAAGCATAGTTGACCGTCAACGAGACTCATCTATAGCATTTATCCTGGAAAATATGAATAGCCTGGCCAGTATTATGGCCTTGTATCAGAAACTTGATGATGAAAATTATGTGCTTTATAAAAACCGGGATTTACAATATATCAAAATCGTTTCGGAGGCACTGGAGAAAAAATATCCCGAATCACAACACGTGAAAGCTTTGATAGCAGATAAAACCAACCTGATGAAGAAGTATGAACAGGCAAAAATGAATGCCAGAATTCAGGAGTTTACCCAGTCAAATCCTGTAAACAGGGTGCCTGAAATAGCACTGCCCAATCAAAGCGGAGATACGATAAGCTTAAATGCTGTTCAAGCTAAATATATTTTATTAAGCTTTTGGGCATCATGGAGTGAAGAAAGCATAAACAAAAACCTGGAACTGTTGGGTTTATACAAAGCTTATCATAATAAAGGATTTGAAATCTATCAGGTTTCTCTTGATACGAAAAAAGAAAACTGGATAAATTCGATAAATTTTGACCAGTTGCCCTGGATAAATGTAATTGACACCAACGGAAGAACATCATATTATGCCCGAATATATAATGTTCAAAAGATACCTGCCAGTTTCCTAATCAATCCTGAAGGAGAAATTGTTATGGTTAATCCTTCACAAAGGCAATTGAAAGAAACTTTTGAGCATGCCCTAAAATAGTTTATTTTGACACAGAAAAACAAAATATATTTCGCATCAGATGTACATCTTGGGCTTCCTGATTATAACGAAAGCTTAGTGCGCGAGAAACGTTTTGTTCAATGGCTTGACAGGATAAAACATGATGCCCGGGAGATTGTGTTGTTGGGCGATATTTTTGATTTCTGGTTCGAATATAAAAGAGCTATACCCCGGGGTTTTACCCGTTTTTTAGGGAAGCTTTGTGAGCTAACCGATTCGGGAATACCGGTGCATTTCTTTACCGGAAATCATGATATGTGGATTTTCGATTACCTGCCCGAAGAAACAGGGGTTATATTACATAAAGAACCCATTGTTAAGGAATATTCCGGAAAGAAATTTTACCTTGCCCATGGCGACGGTCTGGGCCCGGGTGATAATTCGTATAAGCTTTTAAAAAGAGTATTTGCCAGTCGTTTTTCGCAGTGGCTTTTCGCGCGCTTTCATCCCAATATCGGAATATGGATTGCCAATACATGGTCAACTCATAGCAGGTACTCCCGAGAAACAAAACCTTTTGAAGGGGAAGATAAAGAGTGGTTAATTTTATATTCAAAGAAATTATTGAAATCACAGGATTTTGACTATATGGTTTATGGGCATCGCCACTTACCCATGGATCTCAAGATAAAAGAAAATACCCGATACATTAATCTGGGCGATTGGATTACCAATTTCACCTATGCTGTTTTTGACGGGGAAAAGATGGAACTAAAAAAATTTGAAGAACATTCATGAAAATCCTTAAAATCATATTAATGGTTGTTTTGCTCTCAGGTATCTTTGCCTGTTCCGATAATCGATGCCTTCTAGATACCGATACGCTGTTAAACGTTGAGATGAGTATTTCAGATCCATCAACACCGGAAGAATTTATAGACAGCCTTTCTGTTTTTTCGCCTGAATGGTCAGATAGCATTTTTTATAAAAACAAAGGGTATAATAACAGTATATGGCTCATGTTGTCGCCGGCAAAAGATACTTCTACTTTTATTTTTACCTCAAACCTGGTTGAGGGAAGTGATACCCTTACTTTTTTTTATCAACGAGATTTTAACCTGTTATCCGTCGAATGCGGCTTTGTAACCCACTATACTATCGACAGTATTTTATATACTCAAAATTATATCGATTCATTAACTTTAATTCATAATAGTATTACAACCAATGATGAAGGGCTTGTTAAAATATATTTCTAGTATTATTTTTCTGTTGTTGACAGCCTTTCCCGGTCAGGCCCAGGATGAAAGTCAGCGGGAGATGCCCGTTGAGCAGACAGAAGAAAAAGAACCTTTAACTTTTTATGGGTTTAAAACAGGAATTAACATTGGTCGTTTTTCAGATTTTATTTTCAAACCCGAACGTCTTTCCCTGGAAGGTTCGTTTGATTTAAATTTTGGAAATAAATATTTCGCTGTTGCAGAGGTTGGATATGCCCGTACAAACCTGGAAAATGAAAGTTACAATTATAGTTCACAAGGATATTTTGTTAAGCTGGGGATGGATTACAATATGCTCAAAGCATATCCTACCGACTTTTTAGGGGTTGGATTACGTTTGGGCAGATCGGCTTTTAAACAGGAGGCTAAGGATGTTATTATTGCTAGCGAATACTGGGGCAATATTCCCATAAATATCCCCACCGAAAATATCAGCACTTATTGGTTAGAGGGCTCTTTGGGATTAAAAACCGAACTGTTTGACAATATCTACCTGGGATGGAATGTTTTAATAAAAGCGAAGCTCTCAGGAGGAAGTCCTGATTTTCAACCCTACAATATCCCCGGATATGGAAATGGTATTAATGCTATAAATCTGGGCATTAACTACTACATCTATTACCAAATTCCTTATAACCGGGAAAAATAAATTACCCTGTCAAGATTTAAATACGCTTTGGAAAGCCAACTACTCTTTATTCATTCATTAAAACAGAGACTTACCCGGTTTAGTTCAGTTTTTGTTCCGCCTTTAAAGATCGTTTAATTGTAATATTTCTTTAATTTTTGTTGAAGCACTTCCTTATTCACTTCATTAATTTCATTGACAATCGTTTTAATTTTATCTGTTCTGTCCAGCCGGGTTTCCATGGAGGTAAATTTCTCATCGGCAAATACAATTTTCTCTACCTGATATCCCTTTTCATTCAACGACATAGCAACGGCAGCATTAAAATTATCAAAAATAATTACCGAAGGGAGCTTGTTCTCGGCATATTGAGCCATCGCTTTTAGAACCATGCTTTTAATGTATTTTATCTGAGCCTCGCCCAAATAGTTAGACCCGAGCAATATCTTTATCAAATCAATCTTTGCCAGCTCTTTTTTTAGAGAACTATTGCGCATGCTTTCATATTCCTTGTTGCTTGTATTTAAAAACCGTTGTATAAAATCATCCGGAATGTCATTTAAGTCGCCTAAATTGTCATTGGACTTTTTCGTTTTATATTCTCTAATAGCATCTCTTTGATTTACCGGCACATAATATTCCCATCTTCTGGTTCTTTTATAAGAATCGGTCATGGGTTTAGGTTTCCAGTTTGTTTCAGGTCTTTGCATCAGCGGAGCTGTTATATCAAGGTATCCTGTCTCTAAAGAATATAAGAGGCAATTTACAAAGTGCACCCATCCTCCTCCCAGTGTTTGATGCAATGCACTCCATAAGGTTTTATCCGACTCACCATTGGTATATTCATTAACGGTGGTATCAATTTGCTTTCCTTTTAATCGTTGCACAAATTCATCGTCTAGCCGGGTAGGAATATAAGTAAAAGATTCAGATTCCTGCTCGGTCATACTCGTGTGATGTAATTCTTCAATATCCATAATAAAGTTAGAGTCATTTGCCAGGGTAATATGGATGTAAAAATCTTTATCCCAATGCATATTTCTAATATTTTGTGCAAAGGAGTAATGCCAGGATATTAAAAGAAGCAAAACAATAACAGGCAATTTTTTCATGATTAGGATGATTTATTTTATCCTTTTAAAGTTAAAGAAAAATCGGCGTATTTTGAAAAATTTATTGTTTGTTGTTCAAAAAAATAGTTCTTACAGGTTTTATAAAAAAATCAATATCATAATGTCCTATTCCATATAATTTTTTCATACAGATATCTGTATTTTTGCTTCTTAGGTATTCTACAGCTGTATTTGTTTTTTCAAAAGGAATTATTTCATCAGCTATGCTGTTAACAACCAATATCCGTATTTGTTCCGTTTGATCTAACCAGTCTTTTTCAGGATATCCTGCAACAGGAATTGCATAATTAAATAGTTCGGAATGATGGGTTGCAATGTACCAGGTACCTATACCTCCCAGGCTAAATCCTGTGATTACAATGCTACGGGTATCAATATTGTATTTCTCAATACAAAATTCTCTTAATGCCAGGACAGTAGATACACTTATATTTTCAGTCCATGATTTCCCAGGACAATTGGGGGCAATTATAATTGTTTTATTGTTTTCAAAAACGGGTAAGGCAAAACCATCCATAAATATGTCTGAAAAATTATCTGGCAGTTTCTCTTTCCTCCACCCCCAATGCAAGGCTATAACCAGGGTTAATGAATCAGCTTTTTTGTGTTTTGGGGGTAAATAGATGGAATATTTAATTCTGGATTTATCATCCATTTTAAAGGATTTCTGTTTTACCTGACTGCTACTTTGAGGTATTAAGATACCATACATTAGTATAAAAAATAAAATTTTCTGCATACATTTTTTTAAAAAATTAACCATAAGGCTAATATACCAAAAAGACCGGATTAAATAACCCGGTCTTTAAATATCCAATAAATATAATTATTTATTCATCTTCAAGCATTATTTCCAGCATTTTAATGGCTGCCACGGGTATAGAAGTGCCCGGGCCAAAAACACCGGCTACTCCGGTATCGTAAAGAAACTTATAATCCTGCGTTGGAATAACACCACCGACAATAATCATAATATCTTCGCGACCCAGTTTTTTCAGTTCTTCAATTACCTGAGGAACTAATGTTTTGTGTCCGGCAGCTAATGAAGAAACACCTAAGATGTGAACATCATTTTCAACAGCCTGTTTCGCTGCTTCTGCAGGGGTTTGAAACAATGGTCCGATATCCACATCGAAACCAAGGTCGGCATAACCGGTAGATACTACCTTTGCTCCCCGGTCGTGACCGTCCTGTCCCATTTTCGCAATCATAATACGTGGCTGACGGCCTTCTTTTTGGGCAAATTGTTCTACCAGCTCTTTTGCTTTCTGGTAGCTTGCATCATCTTTTGATTCTGACATATATACTCCTGATATTGATCGTATAACGGCTTTGTATCTACCGGCTGTTTTTTCACAGGCATCGGATATTTCGCCCAGTGATGCACGCTTTTTCGCAGCATCAACAGCCAATTCCAATAAATTTCCTTTACCGGTAGCCGCGCATTCTTCTATTTTTTTCAATGCAGCCTGAGTTTCTTCCTCGTTTCTTTCTGCTTTTAATTTTGCCAGTCGCTTAAGCTGGGCTTCGCGCACTGCTGTATTATCAACATCCAGTGTTTCAATGGGATCTTCTTTTTCCAGTTTATATTTATTTATACCAACAATGATATCCTTACCCGAGTCAATTCTTGCCTGTTTTCTTGCAGCTGCTTCTTCAATACGCATTTTGGGGATACCCGTTTCAATAGCTTTTGCCATTCCTCCCAGCTTTTCAATTTCCTGGATATGCTCCCATGCTTTATGTGCAATTTCGTGGGTGAGTTTTTCTACATAATAAGAACCGGCCCATGGGTCAACCGCCCGGCATATTTGTGTTTCTTCCTGAATGTATATTTGTGTGTTTCGGGCAATACGTGCTGAAAATTCCGTAGGCAAAGCAATGGCCTCGTCTAAGGCATTGGTATGTAACGATTGTGTATGGCCTAATGCAGCACCCATGGCTTCAACACACGTACGGGCAACATTGTTAAACGGATCCTGCTCTGTCAAACTCCATCCCGATGTTTGCGAGTGTGTACGCAATGCCATCGATTTTGGATTTTTAGGATTAAACTGTTTTACCAGCTTTGCCCACAACATACGTGCTGCACGCATTTTGGCAATCTCCATAAAGTGGTTCATTCCTACCGCCCAGAAAAACGATAATCGTGGAGCGAACGAATCGATATCCATTCCTGCATTTACCCCTGTGCGCAAATACTCCAAACCATCGGCTAAGGTATATGCAAGCTCAATATCGGCTGTAGCGCCTGCTTCCTGCATATGGTAGCCTGAAATACTGATTGAATTAAATTTGGGCATATTTTTCGAGGTGTACTCAAAAATATCAGCAATAATTTTCATCGAAAATTCTGGTGGGTAGATGTATGTATTACGCACCATGAATTCTTTCAGGATATCATTCTGAATCGTTCCGCTAAGTTTTTCTAGTGGAACCCCCTGTTCTAATCCTGCAACGATATAAAATGCCATAACAGGTAAAACAGCTCCGTTCATGGTCATGGATACCGACATTTTATCCAGTGGAATCTGGTCGAAAAGAATTTTCATATCCAGGATAGAATCCACAGCTACCCCGGCTTTTCCCACATCGCCAACAACCCTTTCGTGGTCAGAGTCGTATCCGCGGTGTGTTGCCAGGTCGAAGGCAATAGATAAACCTTTTTGCCCTGCTGCTAAGTTTCTTCTGTAAAAAGCATTGGATTCTTCGGCCGTAGAGAATCCCGCATACTGGCGGACTGTCCATGGACGCATGGCATACATGGCAGAATAGGGCCCTCTTAAATAAGGTGCTAATCCTGCAGCATAATTGAGATGCTCCATGTTTTCCAGGTCTTCTTCCGAATAAACATTTTTTACCTCAATCTTTTCCGGCGTCGTCCATTCGGGTTTAATATTATTTTGTTTTTCCCAATCTTTTACCGAACCATGTTCCGGTTGGGGAAGATTTAAATCTATATGGTTAAAATTTGGTTTCATCTTGTTCGTCTTTTGATTATTAGTAATCAGGCTGCCTGCATCAAACAGGCTCATATCTATTTATTCGATTCCTAATTCTTTTTGAAAACCTTTTAATGTTTCAAGCAGGTTTGATTTTATATGAATAAAATGTTTAATTCCTTTAGCTTTTAAATCATCCACACATGCAGGATAACCGGCAACTACCGTAATGGCTTTGTTTCCTGTTTGTTCATACACTGCAGGCGCTACTTCGGGATATTCATCATCAGAGCTACAAACCACAACAATATCTGAATTTTGTTCCATTGCAGCTTTTACTCCCTCTTCAACCGAATCAAAACCAAGATTGTCGATAATGTCGAATCCTGCACAGGCAAAAAATCCTGAAGCAAAACCGGCTCTAGCTTTTCGCATTGCCGGATTTCCAATGGTTAACAAGAAAACTTTTGGCGTTTTAGCAGACTGGTCGGTTTTTAAACGAAGCAATTCAATCTCTTCGGCTCCGCGATAAGGTTTTAAAGGTTCTGCAATTGCATCATCCCTTTTATTAACCTGAGTAATAATTGTACCTGCATCATATTTAGCATCCATTTTTTCTGAAGCATTGGGATATTGATTTACCCCGAGGATAACTTCTTTGCGGGATGCAATATTATGATTTCGCTTATTCGCCGTTTCATTTACTTTTTCCTGTATGATTCCGGCTTTAAATGCCTCAATATATCCTCCCTTATTTTCTATTTCTTTAAACAGGCTCCATGCATGTTCAGCTATGGAGGCGGTAAGGCTTTCGATGTAATACGATCCCCCTGCAGGGTCAACCACTTTATCAAAATAAGATTCTTCTTTTAAGATAATTTGTGTGTTTCGGGCAATTCTTTCAGCAAATTCCGTTGGCTTCTCAAACGGAACATCATAAGGTGTTACCGTAAGCGAGTCAATCCCTGAAAGTACTGCCGACATCGATTCGGTCGTACCACGAAGCATATTAACATAGGGATCGTAAATGGTTTGGTTCCACTTAGAAGTCACCGCATGAATATTCATTTTCGCTACTTCTTTTCTTTTGGGTTCGTAAGCTTCAACAATCTTAGCCCAAAGCATTCGTGCAGCTCTGAATTTGGCTATTTCCATAAAATAGTTGGTGCCTACACCAACATTAAATTTAATGTTCTGAGCTACCGTATCAATATCCAGTCCTTTGTCGGTTAAAATGCCCAGGTATTGATTTCCCATGGATAAAGCAAATCCTAATTCCTGAATGATGGATGCTCCCGAATTACTGAATATTTCCCCGTTAACACCTATTGTACGAAAGTTGGGAAGATCTTTCGCTTTTTCAATCAGCTCTTTTGCTGTTTCAAACACTTCATCCTGTGCTTTGCAGAAATTTCCACGCAACGAAAGATGAGCTAAAGGATCGAAGCAAACAGATCCTTTTACCTGACCGGCATCAATATTCTCTGCCTCAATTTTATTTTTTAAGAAATCAACAAAAGGATGAGCAGCAAGTGCCCCCATAATGTTAAGTTCAATACTTTCTAAACAAATTTCTTTTAAAAGACTCTCAAAATCGTAGGCTGAGAACTCTTCTATGGACGTTAAATCAAAACCTAACGAATCAACACCACGCATTAATACGTTCAATGCTTTTTTATTTGCTTCACCGGCATTTGTAGCATCAATATTCTGGCGGATATACCACTCATTTGACTTCACTTTATTTCCTCTGACATAAGGAAATTCGCCGGGAACATATTTCAGGTGCTTCAGGTTTTTAAGGTGTTCGGCACGATAATATGGCCGAACGCTGAATCCTTCCATGGTCCTCCAGACCAGTTTCTTTTCATAATCAGCACCTTTTAAATCCGTTTTGATCTTATCTTCCCATTCCTGTGTTGAAACAGGGGGGAAATCTTCGAACAATTTTGTTTGTTTCATTTTATCTGTCATAACAAATTGTTAATAGTTAAATTTTGTACAAAATTAGTGCATTCCGTATTAAAAATCATGACTTTTAGCATAATTATAGTATGCTTTACAATAGGTTTAGCTTTTAAAATCCAAAGGCAAGATGTAATCCCAACGATGCATGAAAATCTTCCGGGTTAAAGCTTATACCGAAAATAGGGCCCAAGTGGAAACGTCCTGTTTCGAATTCATATAATCCTTCAATATGCATTGCCGGTTTGGCTGATTTTTTTTCGGAAGATAACCATACAATACCAGGGGCCAAATTTACAGCCCAATGGTCTGCCGGACGATAATGAAAAATCACATTTAATGCATTATGCTGGTGTTCGTCGAAAATACGTTCATAGCCCAAACCCAATCCAAATAGATGGTTTTCGCCAACAAGCTTTATAAAATGGGCATGTGCAACATAAGCAAATTCTTTCTCAGCAGCATTATAAACAACACCATTAGAAACACCCATTTCGTAGCGATGAAGATAGTGCATGTGTTGGTCATCATCATGTTCATGATCATGTTCCTGGGCTGTAGAAATCACTGAAATAAAAAGAGAAGCAAATAAACAAAAAAATCTAATGGTCATGAAATCATTATTTTATAAAAAAATTTAACGATTATCTTTCTCTAAGCGTTCCACCACCTGTAGGATAACCAACTGGCATGATATATAAAGGTTCTTCATTATTGGGAAACATCATCACGTTGCGTACCATTCTGTCGTCGAAAGCACCCACAGGACAAGTTCCTAAATTCATGGCCACAACCTGTAAACAAACATTTTGAGCTGAGTGACCCAGATCCATGCAAACGTATCGTTCCTGCCCTCGTTTGCCATATTTATCTGTTGTTCTCGAATAAACGGCAGTGTAAAATAAACTTGCCGGAGCTTGTGCAATAAAATCCTGGTTTACGGCAGCCTCTGCCAAATCATTTCGTACATCTTTATCATATGTTTTCATTAACTGATGTCCTTCGGGCAGGTATTTATAAATCCCTCGATCAAGCCCATTAATAGTACCAGCTACAATATAAATTTCGAGAGGATAAAGGGCACCTGCTGAAGGTGCTGTTTTAAATCCTCCGCGTAAGAATGAAGGAGAATTCATTTCCTGTGTAATTCCATAGGCAGCCCATAAAATTTGAGATATCTGCTGAATATTTAATGCTTTGGATTCAAATTCGCGCACCGATCTGCGATTGAGTAATGCTTCTTCGACAGATATATCCCCTTTAAATTCAGGGCTGGGTAGTTTTATGGTTTGTCCCGAAGAATTTTTCATACCACTTAACATAAAAATCAATAAGAAAGTGCAAAATGAACATAATATCTTTTTCATCTTTTTTGTACCCAATATAAAGAATTTTTACGGGTAAAAAAACTAGTGCTGAAAAAAGGAATAATCATCATTCTGTTGTGATTCGTCAATGTGCCCGTATTTTTCTGCCACAAAATCGAGTGTTTTATATAACTCATCAACATCTAACAACGTTACCAGTTTCATTCTAGTTTCCTTAAAATGAGGCAATCCTTTAAAGTAATTCGAAAGATGCCGCCGAATTTCAAATATCCCTCTGGGCTCTCCTTTCCATTCAATCGATTTTTTTAAATGGAGTTTTGCGATTTCAACCTTCTCTTTTATGGTTAAGGGCTTCATCACCTCTCCTTTCTCCAGGTATTCTTTTATTTCTTTAAAGATCCAGGGTCTTCCAACGGTAGCTCTTCCAATCATTATTGCATCTACCCCGTATTTATCAAACGCTGATTTTGCCGATTCGGCATCTTTGATATCGCCATTACCAATGATCGGGATTTTTATTCGCGGATTATTTTTTACTTCACCAATTAAGGTCCAGTCGGCTTCGCCTTTATACATTTGCATTCTTGTACGTCCATGTATAGCCAGCGCAGCGATTCCTTTATCCTGTAATTGCTCAGAAAGTTCAACAATTATTTTACTGTCATCATCCCAACCCAGGCGGGTTTTTACGGTTACAGGTATTTTTACGGCTTTGACAATCGCTTCGGTCATTTCAAGCATGAGAGGAATATTCCTCAACATCCCGGCTCCTGCTCCCCGGGTGGCTATTTTTTTTACCGGGCATCCAAAATTTAAATCAATAAAATCAGGTTCTGCTTCTTCGGCCATTTTTGCAGCTTCCACCATCGAATCCACCTGATGCCCATACAATTGAATTGCCGCAGGCCTTTCAAAATCGAATAATTGTAATTTTTTATAACTTTTTTTGCAATCACGGATCAATCCTTCTGAAGCAACAAACTCAGTATAAACCATATCAGCCCCAAAGTGTTTACAAAGATACCGAAAAGAAGGATCGGTTATATCTTCCATAGGAGCTAAAAAAAGAGGTTTTTCACCCAACGCTATATTTCCTATTTTTACCAACTTTTAATTTATTGTATTAAATTTAGCGCAAAAATATTAAATTTTAAATAAAAGCAAACCTCATGAAATATTCATTGGAAAACATACACCCTTTCTCAAAATTCATCTTTGCGCTATTTATAATCCTTGTCTCATTTTTAGTTGTATTCATTACAGGTATGGCTGTTGGCATTCCTCTGTTTAACATAAGTTTTACCGAAATTCCTTCCGTTGTATCTAACTATTCAGACCCCGATAATCTTAAATTTTTAAAATACTTGCAATCCATTCAGGCCATTGGATTATTTATTGTTCCTGCTTTTATTATAGGTTATTTTTTTCATCAAAACAGTTTACGCTACTTAAAGTTTAATTCAATTCGTTTTTATTCTGCTTTTCTGGTCATTTTTATTATGATAAGTGCCATCCCGGCCATCAATTTTTTAGCCATGGTCAATTCGAAAATGCAGTTGCCCGCTTATTTAAGCGAAATAGAAAACTGGATGAGACAAAAGGAGTCGAGTGCACAAGCATTAACAGAAGCATTTTTAAAAATGGACAGCTTTAGAAGTTTAGGGTTTAATATTTTTATGATTGGTATTTTGCCTGCTATTGGTGAAGAATTAATATTCCGGGGGGTCTTACAGCGCATATTTGCAGAGTGGACCAAAAATATTCATTGGGGAATTTTTATTGCCGCTTTCTTATTTAGTTTTATGCATATCCAGTTTTATGGATTTATCCCCCGAATGATTCTGGGTATTCTGTTTGGTTATCTGTTTTATTGGAGTGGAACAATATGGGTTCCAATTTTAGCACATTTTGTGAACAATACAATGGCCGTAATTTTTTACTTTTTTTATGCAGAACAAGTTAGTGAAGAAGTCGATACCTTAGGTGCTACAGAAGGTTCGTATGGATACCTCCTTGTAAGCATTATACTACTTACTTTATTTCTTTATTCATTTTATCAGCGAGAGCGAAAGAAGATAGAAACTTAAATTATTTTTGCCTCATCGTTTCTGAAAAGACTGATCCGCCCGATCTCATTTTTTCGATATACATATACCAATCCATATTTTTGGGCTTTTTCCCGTTTTAAATCATCGGGTAAATTTTTAAATGTATCTTCTACTTCATTCCAAACGTTTAAAATAATATCATCAGCTTCTTTTCTTAATTCGGCAAGATGATTCAATGCTCTTCCGTGATTTTTTTGTAAAGTTTTCTGGAATTTATAGGCTTCGGTAAAGTTATCATGATGAACCTTAACTAATGCTATGGTAGGATTGGTTATCGGTGAATGTCCTTTTAATTTTCGCTCTCTTGAACCTTCAATTAACTTTTCACCCCATTCAATAATATCGGTCTCTGTATTTAATGGAGGTAATTTCGATTCATAGTCTTGTAATCCATAGAAATCTCTAACTGCAGACTGTAATTCTCCACGCATAATAGCCATATTTATAACCTGGATAAAATGTGAAACATAGAGCCTTGCTTTTTTTAGCTTTTTTAGATATTCTTTATTGTTCCTGGTTTGTATGTCATACGTGTTTTTATATTCAGTCATAGCCTTTTCCCATTTAGGAAGAAAAGATTGAACCCGCTGAAATGTACTTTGTTTAAAAGCCAGATCCATGGGCGTAAGTTCTTTTCCTTTGGTGTAGGCATTTTTTAACGCCTTTTGTCTTGAGTTATCCGTATTGGGAAGTCTTCGGTAAGGCATGATGTTTGTTTTTTAAGAATAATGTTAATAACATGTTGATAAAGTGCGAATATAACAAATAAATCGAAACATGCAAGTCTATTCGTATTTTATTTTATCATTAGTACCCCCTGATATTGTGAATGTTAATGTTTATAACCCGCAAACGTTCCGTCAATTCTAATCTATGACAATATTACCGTTTTATTTTTCACCATGAATCAAACCTCTTCAAAAAAATAGCGTCTTATTATTAATTGGATGAAATTTTTCCGTCCTTTGTTTTATCAAAAATCTGGCGTAAATTCGTTTAAATTTTTAACGTATTAATAATCAATAAATTTATATATTATGTTCAAAAAAGATGTTTATATTGAAAGGCGTAATCGTCTAAAAAACAAGCTCAAAGGCGGGTTGGTTCTTTTTTTGGGAAATAAAGAGTCGGCGATGAATTATCAGAGCAATGCATATCATTACAGACAAGATAGTTCTTTTCTTTATTTTTTTGGTTTAGATATGCCCAACCTGGCAGGTTTAATCGATTTAGATTCAGGAAAAGAGTATTTGTTTGGTGATGATTTCACAATTGATGATATTATATGGATGGGTCCACAACCTACAATAAAAGAGTTAGCTTCAGAGGTTGGTGTTGAAAACACTGAACCTTTCAATCAGTTAGGGAATTACTTACGGAATGCAAAAAATCAAGGCAGAAACATTCATGTACTTCCATTTTACAGAGGAGATACAATTGTCCAGTTTAGTAATTTATTGGAAATGAGCCATAACGAAGCCGAAAACTTTGTTTCTAAAGAATTAATAAAAGCAGTTGTAGATTTACGCTCTATTAAAGACAAGTATGAAGTTGAGGAGTTAATTAAGGCTGCAGCCATAGGCTACAAAATGCATACAACAGCCATGAAAATGGCTAAACCCGGCGTTTTCGAGCAGGAAATTGCAGGAACGGTTGAAGGCATTGCTTTAGCGCATGGTGGGATGTTATCATTCCCCATCATTCTATCCCAAAACGGGGAAACACTACACAATCATGACCACAGTAATATATTACAAGAAGGCAGATTAATGCTTACCGATACAGGCGCTGAGACAACCATGCATTATGCAAGCGACCATACACGAACGGTTCCTGTAGGTGGAAAATTCTCGCCCAGACAAAAAGATATTTATAATATTGTTCTGGAAGCAATAAATCATGCTACATCGTTAATAAAACCGGGGATTCCTTATCGGGATATCCATTTAGAAGCAGCAAGAATTATTGCGGAAGGATTAACCAACTTAGGAATTATGAAAGGTAATCCACAGGATGCTGTTCGCGAAGGAGCCCATGCTATGTTTATGCCTCATGGCCTTGGTCATATGATGGGACTTGATGTTCACGATATGGAAGGACTGGGTGAAGATAATGTTGGATATGACAATGAAATTAAGCGCGCTACCCAATTCGGACTTAAAGGATTAAGACTTGGACGTAAACTCCAGGAAGGATTTGTGCTTACCAATGAGCCTGGTATTTATTTTATTCCTGACCTAATCAAAAAATGGGAAGCAGAAAAAATCAATGCTGATTTCATTAACTTTGACAAGATTAAAAAAGAATACCTCAACTTTGGCGGTATCCGACTGGAAGATGACTTACTGGTTACGGATAACGGCTCTCAATTGATTGGAAAACGCATACCGATTACTGTTGAGGAAGTAGAAGAAACCATGAAATCATAAAACAAATTACAGACTTAAAATAAAAAAACCCTGACAAGTATTGCTTCTTCAGGGTTTTTTATTGTTTTTATAAAATTATTCTGCCTCAGAAAACGAAGCGGATAAATATTCTCTATTCAAGCGGGCAATATTTTCAATAGAAATACCTTTGGGACATTCTGCTTCGCAAGCCCCTGTATTGGTACAACTACCAAAGCCCAGCTCATCCATTTTAGCAACCATATTTAATGCTCTGCGCTTAGCTTCTACTTTACCCTGGGGTAGTAATGCCAACTGCGAAACTTTTGCAGCCACAAATAACATGGCCGATGAATTTTTACAAGCAGCAACACACGCTCCGCAACCAATACAAGCTGCAGCATCAAAAGCTTTATCAGCATCGTTTTTAGATACTAAAATAGAATTGGCATCGGGTGCCTGACCGGCATCGATGGAAACAAATCCACCGGCTGCCATAATTTTATCAAAAGCATTTCGGTCGATAATCAAATCTTTAATTACCGGAAAACCTTTGGCTCTCCATGGTTCCACTGTAATGGTATCCCCGTCTTTAAATGCTCTCATATGAATCTGGCAGGTAGCCACTTCTTCACCGGGTCCGTGAGGGCGTCCATTAATATACAAACTGCAACTTCCACAAATACCCTCATGGCAATCATGATCAAAAGCAACAGTTTCTTTACCTTCTTTAATCAGTTTTTCGTTCAATGCGTCTAACATTTCAAGGAACGACATTTCGGGATCAACGCCATCTAATTCGTATTTTTCGAATTTCCCTTTGGCTTTGGCATTTGCCTGTTTCCAAATATTTAGCTTTATTTTCATATCATATAATTTTTATTTCTCGCAAGGTGCAAAGGCGCAAAGCAACTTTGAACCTTCAGTGTTGAACTTTAAATTTATTTGTAACTTCTAACTTTTACTTCCACATTTTCGAACTTCAGTTCTTCTTTATGAAGCGTTGGTTCTTTATCATCTCCCTGATATTCCCAGGCAGCAACATAAGCGTATTTATCGTCGATACGCACGGCTTCACCTCCTTCACTCTGACTTTCTTCGCGGAAGTGTGCACCACACGATTCTTTACGATTCAATGCATCCCTGACAATTAAGCCTGCCAGTTCAATAAAGTCAGCAACACGAGTAGCTTTCTCTAATTCCTGATTTAGTTCATCGGTTTTACCCGGAATTTTTAAATCACTCCAGAATTCTTTCTTTAATTCGGCAATTTCTTCTAACGCTTTCTTTAATCCTTCTTCGTTTCTTTTCATCCCTGCATGTTCCCACATGATATGCCCTAACCGCTTATGAAACGAAGTCGCCGTTTTTGTTCCGTTTATATTTAAAATCTTATCCAGAGCGGCTTTTACTTTTTCTTCTGCTTCAACAAATTCGGGAGAATCCGTTGAAGGGAGCCTGGTAGTAATTTCATCTGACAGATAATTCGAAACCGTATAAGGGGCAATGAAATAACCATCGGCAGCACCTTGCAATAAAGAATTAGCACCTAAACGGTTTGCACCATGGTCAGAGAAATTTGCTTCGCCAATGGCAAATAAGCCGGGAATTGTAGTTTGCAGGTTATAATCTACCCATAAACCGCCCATGGTATAATGCCCGGCTGGATATATCATCATTGGTGTTTTATAAGGTACTTCGCCGGTAATCTTTTCATACATATCAAAAAGATTTCCATATTTTCCTTTGATTGTTTTTTCTCCTTGTTTTGCAACGGCATCCCTAAAATCAAGGTATACCGCTAATCCTGTTTTACCCACACCATAGCCTGCATCACAACGCTCTTTGGCTGCACGCGAGGCCACATCACGAGGCACTAAGTTTCCAAAAGCAGGATAACGGCGTTCTAAGAAATAATCGCGCTCTTCGTCAGGAATTTCGTTTGGTTTACGTTTGTCTCCTTTTGCTTTAGGAACCCATATTCGTCCGTCGTTTCTTAACGATTCCGACATTAATGTCAGTTTCGATTGATATTCGTTTAAAACCGGAATGCAAGTCGGATGAATTTGAATAAAGCTGGGATTTCCGAAAAAAGCTCCCTTTCGGTAGGCCTGCATCGCTGCCGATCCGTTTGATTGTACAGCCAATGTTGACAGGTAATATATCGTTCCGTACCCACCGGTGGCTAAAACTACAGCGTGTGCCGAATGGCGTTCTATTTCTCCGGTAATCAGGTTACGTGTAATAATTCCTCTTGCTTTTCCATCGATTAAGACAATGTCAAGCATTTGTCGGCGGCTAAACATTTTAACCTTACCTAAACCTACCTGGCGTTTAAGGGCCGAATAACCTCCAAGCAGCACTTGTTGCCCTGTTTGACCCTGAGCATAATTTGTTCGTGAAACCTGCACCCCGCCAAATGTTCTGTTGGCTAATGTTCCACCATACTCCCGTGCAAAAGGAACTCCCTGGGCAGTAAGCTGGTCAATAACCTGACTACTTACTTCCGCAACACGATACACATTGGCTTCTCGTGCACGATAATCCCCTCCTTTTATTGTATCATAAAATAAACGATAAACACTATCTCCATCGTTTTTATTATTTCTTGCCGCATTAATTCCTCCCTGAGCCGCAACCGAGTGTGCTCTGCGAGGAGAATCCTGGAAACAGAAAACTTTTACATTATATCCCATTTCACCAAAAGAAGCAGCGGCAGGAGCTCCGGCAATACCTGTTCCGACAACAATAATGTCTAATTTTTTTCTATTGTTTGGACTAACTAGTTTTTGTGTAGCTTTATATTTGTTCCATTTTTCGGCCAATGGGCCTTCTGGTATTTTTGAATCTAATTTATTCATAGTGTATATATTACTATTTTACATTCGATTAATTATTTACACAACATATTTTACAAGAAAATAAATGGGGATTAAAGCAAACCCACCGGCAATAATAATGGCATAGATATATGAAATAACTTTCAATCTGTTTATCCATTTATCATTATCCCAGCCTATTGTTTGGAATGCTGACCAAAATCCATGGGTAAGGTGGAGGAACAGAAAAACTGCGCCTAAAATATAAATGGCATCATACCACCACCATCCTTTAAAAAGTCCTGCTACAAGGCCATATACATCGTGCAACTCTTCTCCTCCATAAGAAATAGTGGCAACTGTTCCGAATTTTATTTTCCAGAAGAAATTTGTCAGGTGAATCACTAAAAAGATAAAAACTAAACCCCCAAGAATAAACATATTCTTTGAAGCCCAACTAGCTTTTGAGTTATTTGCCACTTTATATTTCTGTGGTCTGGCCATTTGATTTTTTAAGGTAATATAAGCTGCATAGATAATATGCAAAATAAACCCGATGGCCAGGATGGGTTCAATGATTTTCATAACAAAGTTACTGCTCATGTAATTAGCAGCAATATTGAAAAGTTCACCATCGCCAACAAGCAATAAAGAATTAATGGATAGGTGGACAACTAAAAATAACATGAGAAATATACCTGTTATACTCATGAAAAATTTTTGCCCAATGGATGAAGTGAAAAATTTGCTCATAGAATTTAATTTTAATAGAACATTAGTTATCTTGCAAAAAACTGCAAATTCCAGTATATATAAACAAATATAGTTTTTTAAATATGTAAACTCAATGTTTCATTATACATTCACAATAATTTAAAATTATTCTAAGTTATGAAATGTCAACAGCTGGACAGTACGCTATTTGTGAAAAACAGGAAAAAGCTGATAAAGCTATTACAACCCAATTCTATTGCTCTGCTCCATTCAAATGATGAAATGCCTCGCAATGGAGACCAATTTTTTCCATTCAGGCAAAATTCCGATCTATTTTATCTGGCAGGTATCGATCAGGAAAAAACGATTCTAACATTGTGTCCCAATCATCCGGACAAAAGCCTGAGAGAAATATTGTTTATCTTAGAAAGCAATGAGAAAATTGAAACCTGGGAAGGTCATAAATGTAGTATTGAAGAAGCTCAAAAAATTTCTGGCATTGAAACCGTAAAATATATTTCAGCTTTTGATGCTGTTTTCCGGGAACTAGCCATGAAAGCAGAAAATATTTATATTAACCTGCCTGAAAATCCAAAGTTTAAACCGGATGTTAAATCTGCCGACGAACGATTTATCTCTGTCCTGGAAAACGAATTCCCGGCTCATGATCTTCTGCGGTTAGCTCCACTGTTAAAAAAACTTCGATTGGTTAAAGAACCTGAAGAAATTAAAATAATGCAGCAAGCTTGTGATATAACAGGAAAAGCATTTAACAGAATTCTGCAATTTGTAAACCCCGGAGTTACGGAATACCAGGTTGAGGCCGAGCTTACCCACGAATTTTTGTGGAACAGGGCAAGCGGTCATGCTTATCCGCCTATTGTGGCATCGGGTAAAAATGCTTGTATATTACACTATACGGAAAACACCAGCGAATGTAAAGACGGTGATTTGTTATTGATGGATTTTGGAGCCGAATATGCCAATTATGCTGCCGATTGTTCAAGAACAATTCCCGTTAACGGGAAATACACTCCACGTCAAAAAGAATGTTACGAAGCCGTTTTAAGGGTTATGAAGAAAGCCATTGGATGGCTTACACCCGGGACAACGATTAACCGGATAAATGAAAGGGTTGAAAATCTTTTACAGGAAGAACATATTAAATTGGGTTTATATACTAAACAAGATGTGGAAAACCAGGATCCTAACAACCCGCTGGTAAAAAAATATTACCCTCATGGAACCTGCCATTTTATCGGTCTGGATGTTCATGATGTTGGGGAAAGAAACGTAACCCTTGAAGAAGGAATGGTGTTAACTTGTGAACCGGGAATCTATATCCCCGAAGAAAATATCGGGGTACGTATTGAAGATGATATAATCGTCGCTCATAAACCGGTTAACCTAATGGAACATATACCAAAAGAAGCCGATGAAATTGAAAAAATTATGGGTAAAAAGTAACCGCTAAATCCAAATTTATGTTTTAGCCATGAATCATTCTTAACTTATTATTCTTTAAATCAAACAACATGACTTTCTCAATTCAATGGCAAAAAAATGGGGTGTTTATAACCTTCAGAGGAGTTGTTAAGGCACAAAACCTTATTGATGCAAACAATTACCTGTTAAGCAATGCTGATTTTGACTCATTAGACTATCAGGTTTTTGACTTTTCCAAAGTGAAAGATTTTAAGGTCACAACCTATGATATGAGTATTATTGGCTCAATGAACAGTTCTCAGTCTGTTTTTAATAAAAAAGTTAAAATTGCTTTTGTTACTTCCAACAATTATATCAAGGAACAAATAGAAGAATATAAACTATATATGAAAAATACAGATTGGGAAATTCAAATTTTCAGCAATCTTAAGGAAGCAAAAAAGTGGGCTCAAAACGAATGAGTAAATATTTAACTATTCGCAATAAAAAACTACATTACATTGATATAGGGAAGGGATATCCTGTTATTCTACTTCACGGATACCTTGAATCTCTTTCTGCCTGGTCAGGTTTTGCTCATCAGCTCTCGGGGAAATTCCGTGTTATTGCTTTTGATATTCCGGGTCATGGGAAAAGTGAAAGCCTGGATGAAAAGCATACTATGGAAAAAATAGCTGCGCACATTTATTCCGCACTAAAAGAACTTAAAATAAACCAATGTGTTATGATTGGGCATTCTATGGGTGGTTATGTTACGCTGATGGTGCATCATCTTTATCCCGAATTGCTTTCCGGTTTTTCACTCTTCCATTCACATCCTTTCGCCGATACTGAAGAAACGAAAAAGAACAGAATACGGGAAATTGATCTGGTAAAAAAAGGAAAAAAAGATATTCTGGCTAAAATAAATATCCCTAATGCTTTTGCTCACCATCATCTTAAAACTTTTAAAGATGAAGTTGAAAGAGCCAAAGCAATTGCTTTACAAACCAATGACAAAGGGATAACAGCTAATCTGCATGCCATGATGACCCGGCCTGATTTTTCAGATGAGCTTGCCCAAACAGAAACACCTTTCCTTTTAATTGCCGGTAAACATGATAACTATATTCCTTTTGATACAGTAATTCCCAATATAAAACTTCCTGAAAATTCAACTTTTTGTGTGTTAGAAAATTCGGGTCATATGGGTTTTGTTGAAGAAAAAGAAAAAACGTTGGATTGTGTAGAACGTTTTGTTTCCACCATTGAAGAATTGAGATAATCTTTTTTATACTAAGCGATTTAAAAACTTAAAACAGAACAATAAAGAGTTTTGAGAATAAGCATAATAAAAAATCCGATGCTTTTAATATCTGCACCGGATTTTTATTCAAACAACCATCTATAAAAGCTGATTTTACCCAGCTTTACTCTTCATCTAATTGATTATTATAATATTGATAGCCATAGCCGGCACCATACCCTTGTCCCATTCCACGGGCATTTCTATAACCAGCACCCGCACGTCCGGCACCCCGGTTATATCCTTGTCCTCGCGCCGGCATAGCGTCAAAATAAACTTTTTGCTCGTCGGTTAGCTGCTTGCGCACATCCTGTCTGTGTTTTGCTGATTTTTTCATCATTTTATTATGTACATCAGTCATCTGGTCAATTACACCATTTAACTCACTCATGTCAGCCTGAGCTGTTGTGTTTAATGTTCTTTTCCTGGCTCTTAACTCATTCATTTGATTCCGATAATTGTTCATTTCTTTCCAGTGTTCAACGCGTAACGATTCTATTTTTGTTTGCTGCGCATCTGTTAAATCAGGAATTCTCCAACAGGTTTCTCTGTTTTGATAAGGCCTGTTTACATTGTTCTTAAAATTGCGTCCTCGTTGAGCAAAAGTTTGTACTCCCGCAAGCATTAAAAATGCAAGCATCAATACGGTAATTTTTTTTACATTTTGTGTTTTCATCTTTTTAAATTTTTTATGTTTAACCTAAATTTCTTTCGATTTTCTACCCTTTGGACACCCCTACTTTTAATTTATTACAGGAGGTATTATTTAATTTTTTATTTTTTCTTTATGTTTTGATTTTTAGGATGATCATTGGGTGTTATATATCCGCTTACTAAAATCAACACAGAGAAATTAGAATCAACAGAATTTTTTTTTATTTTTATTTTTTATTAAATCCATTACAAACAATAACAATCGTCAATAAAAAAAGCATATAAACAAATTATGGATCCACTTATTATTGGAGC
>JBNJFS010000010.1:0-25069 GCA_051747085.1 Bacteroidota bacterium | reverse complement strand
TAAAAGGAACTGCAAGAGATTACGGACTGGAAGTGAACAACGAAGTAGATGAACGATATCATCTGGAAAAATCAACCCAGGCTGCCGCTGAGTTTTTAAAGGATGCCCATGATTTATTTGGTAGTTGGACAATGGCTGCTGCAGCCTATAATATGGGAAGAACCGGACTTCTACGTCAGGTTAACCGACAAAAAGAAAAAAAATACTACAATTTATTACTAAATACTGAAACAGCTCGTTATATTTACCGTGTGCTGGCCATCAAATTAATTCAGGAAAATCCTGAAGAATATGGATTTCATATGCGACAGAAAGACTATTATTATGAAATCCCTACTTATACGGTTAAGATAGATTCATCGGTAAATGATTTTGCTGTTTTTGCGCAAAAACACGAAATTAATTACAAAATCCTGAAATACTTTAACCCCTGGTTAAGAGATTCATTTCTTTTGAACCCAAATGGTAAGGAGTATTTAATTAAAATTCCTGAAAAAGGATACCGGAATTATTCATTAATTAATGATCTGTATCAAACAGATTCATCTCATGTTGTTAAGTAACACAAAATTATTGTACGATTGGGAAAAGATAAATTAACTTCTATTGATGTGGTAGCGGATAAGACTTCCGAAGTTCGAGTACTTGGAGCAAGAGTCCATAATCTTAAAAATATTGATGTTTCCATTCCCCGCAATAAGCTGACCGTAATTACCGGATTAAGCGGTAGCGGAAAGTCGTCTCTTGCATTCGATACCATTTATGCAGAAGGACAACGAAGATATATTGAAACATTATCTGCTTATGCCCGGCAGTTTTTGGGCAACATGGAGCGACCTGATGTGGACCAGATTACCGGATTAAGCCCGGTGATATCTATCGAGCAAAAATCTACCAATAAAAATCCACGATCAACCGTAGGAACAGTCACTGAAATCTATGATTTCTTACGATTGCTTTTTGCCCGGGCATCAGACGCATACTCGTATGTTACTGGCGAAAAAATGGTGAAATATACCGATGACCAAATTTTACAATTAATCATACAAAAATTTGCAGGGAGAAATGTTTTTATTCTTGCGCCACAGGTTACCGGCAGGAAAGGACATTATAAAGAGCTCTTTGAACAAACCCGTAAAAAAGGATTCTTATATGCTCGTATTAATGGTGAAATAAAAGAGTTAACCCATGGTTTAAAACTTGACCGGTATAAAACTCATTTCATAGAAACGGTTATCGATAAATTAAAAATAAGTGCAGACGATCCCAGGAGAATTAAACGAACGGTAAAAACAGCGTTAAAAAACGGCAATGGGATATTGATGGTTTTAGAAAAAGAAACGGGTAATGTACATTATTTCAGTCGTAAATTAATGTGCCCCGTAAGTGGAATCTCATATAATGAGCCGGCGCCGCATACTTTTTCATTTAATTCGCCCCAGGGAGCCTGCCCCAAATGTAGTGGGTTAGGAGGGGTAAGCGAAATCGACATTAAGAAAATTATTCCCGACCCGTCGTTAAGTATTAAAAAAGGTGGTATTGTCCCATTAGGAAAATATAAAAACATGTTGATATTTTGGCAGCTTGATGCTATTGCTGCAAAATATAAATTTACACTCGATACACCGATAAAAGATATTCCGGCAGATGCATTAAATATTATCCTTTATGGTTCTGATGAGTCCTTTAAGTTATTAAATACCCCATTGGGTCAGTCTTCAAATTATTTCTTAAGTTTTGAAGGGATTGTAAATTATATCAATAATTATCAGCAGGAAAAATTTTCAGGCAATAGTAAAAAACGAACCGAACAGTTTGTGAAAAAAGTGGTTTGTCCGACATGTAACGGGAATCGTTTAAAAGAGGAATCATTACATTTTAAAGTAGCTGATAAGAATATTGCCGAATTGTCGAATAAGGATGTTGAAGAACTTTATAGCTGGTTTAAAGAACTGCCTCAGCAGATGACCGAAAAACAAAATTTAATTGCCCGGGAAATTATTAAAGAGATATCTGAACGATTATCTTTTTTACTCGATGTGGGTTTAAATTATTTATCATTAAATCGTCCTGCACGAAGCTTGTCTGGTGGTGAGAGTCAACGTATTCGTTTAGCTACTCAGGTTGGTTCTAAGCTTGTAAATGTACTGTATATCTTGGACGAACCAAGCATTGGGTTGCATCAACGCGATAACCAGAAGTTAATTCATTCATTAAAACAATTACGTGACTCGGGAAACTCAATTATTGTGGTTGAACATGATAAAGAGATGATTTTATCGGCCGATCATATTGTTGATATGGGACCTAAAGCCGGTCGTCATGGAGGTGAAGTGGTGGCAGAAGGTACGCCCAAAGAAATTCTAAAGTCTGTTTCATTAACAGCCGACTACCTGAATCATCGGAAGAAAATTGAAGTGCCCTCATCACGACGTGAAGGTAATTTAACGAAAATTATTCTAAAGGGAGCCAAAGGACACAATTTGAAAGATGTAGATCTTGAAATCCCTTTAGGAAAATTTATCTGTGTAACAGGAGTCTCTGGTAGTGGCAAATCTTCACTGATTAATGAAACTTTACATCCCATTTTAAGCCGACATTTTTATCGTTCCAATAAACAACCCCTGCCGTATGATACTATTGAAGGAATTAAGAATATCGATAAAGTGATAGAGGTTGATCAATCTCCGTTGGGACGCACACCCCGCTCAAACCCGGTTACGTATACAGGAGTATTTTCTGATATCAGAAAGTTATTTGAGCAAACGCCCGAAGCAAAACTTCGTGGATATAAAGCAGGGCGGTTTTCGTTTAATGTTAAAGGGGGGAGATGTGAAACATGCCAGGGAGCAGGGTTGCAAACGATTGAAATGAATTTTTTGCCTGATGTATATGTTCATTGTAAAGACTGTAACGGCAAGCGGTATAATCGTGAAACCCTGGAAGTGAAATATAAAGGTAAATCGATAAGTGATGTACTGGATATGACCATTAACCAGGCCGTTGAGTTTTTTGATGCCGTACCCTCCATTAAACAAAAGTTAAAAGCTTTGCAGCAGGTTGGTTTAGGATATATCACCCTTGGACAACCTTCCACAACACTTTCCGGAGGTGAATCGCAACGGGTTAAGTTGTCGGCCGAACTTGCCAAACGAAATACAGGAAATACGTTGTACATTCTTGATGAGCCAACTACAGGTTTGCATTTTGAAGATATCCGGGTACTGTTAAACGTACTAAATAATATTGTTGAAAAAGGCAATACCGTTATTGTAATTGAGCATAACCTGGATGTGATTAAAATGGCCGATCATATCATCGATCTTGGAAAAGATGGCGGGGCAAAAGGGGGGTATATAATTGCCGAAGGTGCTCCTGAGAATCTTAGCCAGCATAAAGATAGCTACACTGCAGCATATCTTAAAGAGGAGTTGAAGCGTTAAAAATATAACTTTCAAAATTACCTCTCGCATAGAATTGTTCAAAAAAAAACTTAATTTAGTATGGTTATATTAAAAGATATTATCCTATGAGTAATGATGATTTGATAAAAAATGCTTTTGAAGACAGAGATTGGAATGAAATTCAAACCTCCGATTCCTGGTCTATTTTTAAAGTTATGGCTGAATTTGTAGAGGGGTATTCAAAGATGTCTCGTATAGGCCCTTGTGTATCCATTTTTGGATCTGCCCGGACAAAACCTGATAATAAGTATTTTAAAATAGCAGAAGATATTGCCTATAAACTAACCCAGCACGGATATGGAGTGATTACCGGCGGTGGACCGGGAATTATGGAGGCCGGAAATATGGGAGCTAAAAAAGGTAAAGGGAAATCCGTGGGATTAAATATTGATCTTCCCTTTGAGCAATCTGCAAACTTGTTTATCGATCCGGATAAGCTGATTAGCTTTGAACATTTTTTTGTGCGAAAAGTGATGTTTGTTAAATATGCCCAGGGTTTTATTGTGTTACCCGGTGGATTTGGCACCCTTGATGAACTTTTTGAGGCAATTACACTTATCCAAACCGAAAAAATCGGACGTTTTCCAATAATCCTTGTTGGCTCTGAATATTGGGAAGGGTTGATGGACTGGGTTAAAAATGTAATGCTAAAAGAAAAAAATATTGCCGGGAAAGATCTGGACTTAATTCAAATTGTGGATAGTCCGGAAGAAGCTGTTGATAAAATCAATGAGTTTTATGCCAAATATCTATTGAGTCCAAACTTTTAATTTTTAACTTTAGAGTATTATTTTTTTAATACGCATAACGAATCCCTTTTGCACCATCATTTATGATTGGTGTATTTGTAAATAATAAAGTGCAGGAGTAAATCTTAAAAATCTGTTCTTAAAGAAAAGCTTGGTTATAAACAAAAATCACTATTTATTAACAATTGTTGATAACTTATGTTGATATTTTGTTATTATTGTATTAAATAGCTATTTTTATTGAGTTATAGAAAATTAACACGAATTGTATATGATAAAACATTTATTGCTTCTTATATACACATGGATTGTTCTGGCATTGAATTTTATTTTCTCTGATGTTGGCTTAACAATGAATGCAACAGAACAAGTGGAAGCAGGAAATGAAATTACCGTTGAAGTTACCTTAAATAAGTTGGATTTTGAAAGCTTTGCAAGATTTCAACAGGAGATTCCTGCTGGTTTAACTCCCGTTCCTGTTCAAACGGCAAATGCAGATTTTAGTTTTAAAGACCAGAAAGTTAAATTTATCTGGCTTAGATTACCCCCCCGGGAAGAGATTACTTTATCGTATAAATTAAAGGTCGATCAACGGTTAAAAGGTGATTTTGATTTAAAAGGAACCTTTTCTTATATTGCTGATAACGAAAGAAAATCGGTTGATGTATCTGCTCAGAATATTACCATTACGCCCTCATCAACTATCGACCCAAATTTAATTGTTGATATTAAGGATTTCAAAAATCTGGTAGCCCCAACCACAGCCGAAAAGCCACCAATGGCCCAGGTTAAATGTATTCGTCAAATACCTTACACAGGAATTGAAGATAACGAATACATGGTGAATCTATTGGTTAATAAAGGCGATAAAGAAAAATTTGCAAAAATTCAGGAAACAATACCCGATGGATATAAAGCCGTAAGTGTTGAAAATAAAGATGCTATTTTTACCTTTAAAGATCAGACGGTGAAATTTCTATGGATGAATTTACCTTCCGATCCATATTTTGTTGTTTCTTACAAACTGGTACCCGATAACGGGGTTACTGAAAAACCAAATCTTGACGGTATTTTCTCTTATATTCAGGATGATAATACGGTGAGTATCCGGGTAGTTGAAAAAGATGTGAACCTGGAAAATACATCCCCCGATAATTTAATGGCAGCTATAGCCTCGGTTGAAGAAGCCCCATCGAGATCAGTTGCATTAGAACAGCCCGGAGACTACAGCGGTAAAGTTAAAATTGAAATCGCAGAAAGTGCTCTACAGGCAATGCGTGAAGATACAAAACTAACCCATGTGCTCGAACCCGAATCCGGAGTATATTACCGGGTACAAATTGCTGCCGGTCATCGTCCCATCAATATTGAGAGATATTTTAAAAAATATAACCTGGATAAAGAAGTACGGACAGAGTTTCACGAAGGATGGAGAAAGTATTCGGTCGGATCATTCTATGTTTATAAAGCAGCTCGCGATTACAGGGTACATATTTGGAATACAACAACCATTGATGATGCTTTTGTTTCGGCCTATAATAACGGAAAACGTATTACCGTGCAGGAAGCATTAATGATTACAAATCATGAATGGTATCGTTAATTTTAAATGAACGTATTAAATGAGAATACATAAATTATTACTTGCTTTTGTTATTGTGCTTCTGGGATTTCAATTCTCGTTCGCTCAAGGCGGATATGAAGATTTATTGTTTCAGGAGGTTGAAGTTGAAAATCCGGTATATATGCCTGTATTAGGTATTGGCGGAGGGGTAATAAATTATTACGGCGAGTTAAAGAATGATATGAAAGGCCTTACCCAGGGGACTCCCAGTTTTAGAATTAATCTATTCCAGTATCTTGATAACAGACATCATTGGAAAGCAAATGCTAATGTGCTTGTTGGAAAAATTACCGGACATGAACGATCGTATACCGAACCGGACAAAAACTGGAATTTCTCTTCCGAAATTTTTAGTCTGGGATTAAATGTAGAATATGGTTTTGGTAATATATATCAGGGAAAGAAAAAAATTCGACCCTTTATTTCTTTGGGAGGTGAATATATGGAATTTGATTCAAAAACGGATTTGAAAAATGATTTAGGAGAATACGTTTATTATCCTGATGGAACCATTCGTGTTGGAGACCAGGATGTACCTGTGACCCGTGATTATGATTATGAAACCAATATTCAGGGAGAGGATTTCTATGATCGCGGAGATTATTCGCCCAGTACATTCGCGATTGTTGCAGATGCAGGACTCGATTTTAAAGTAAGTGACCGTGTGGCACTCCGTGTGGCTTCCTCGTTACACTATACATTTAGCGATGACATTGATGGTATCAGTTATAAAAATAAATCAGGGCGTATTGGTGATGATATGAATGATATGTTCTCGTTAACCTATGTATCGCTGAATATTGATCTGTTTTCCGAAGCAAAAACAAAGGTCATTGAAAACCTGTTTGCTGATGTTACCGGCGATTTTGACTATACCTTAATTGCCGATTCCGATAATGACGAGGTTCTTGATTTAAGAGACGACTGCCCGGATACACCCGCAGGGGTTGCTGTAGATTCTGTAGGTTGCCCGTTGGATGATGATAAAGATGGCGTTCCGAATTATATCGATAAAGAACCGTTTTCTAATAAAGGAGCTATTGTTGATGAATACGGTGTTGAAATGAGTAGTAATAAAATACGGGATATGTTATTTTATGATACGCCTGCCGTTAACCGGGATGAAGTGTATATGATTCCTGTTGGATATGGTGAATGGTCTGGTGATAGAGAATATGATGAAATACCGGAAAAATTTAAAAAGCTTGATAAGGATGGTGATAACTATATCTCCTTTGATGAACTGCTGGATGCAATTGACAGCTTCTTTGATTTTGATTCGGAATTTACCGCCGATGATATTTATGAGTTGAATAATTTCTTCTTTGCCCAGTAGAAAATATAAATTTCTTGTTTAGAATTTCCTGATTCGTTCCATATCGCGTTTCAGGTCTTTTCTTTTGATTACTTCGCGTTTATCATACTCTTTTTTCCCTTTGGCAAGTGCTATTTCAACCTTGGCCCAGCCATTCTCGTTAATAAAAAGGCGGGTAGCCACAATGGTCAACCCTTTTTCGGTAGATTTCCGCTCAATTTTTTTAAGCTCCTTTTTGTTCAATAGTAATTTGCGGTCGCGTTTTGGTTCGTGATTGTTATGGGTGCCAAAAGCGTATTCGGAAATATTTAATCCTTTAATATATAGTTCGTGCTCATGAAAAAAACAGTAAGTATCCACCAGGCTGGCCTTTCCTAAACGGATGGATTTTATCTCGGTGCCCGTTAGCCTTATGCCCGCGGTATATTTATCAATGAGTTCAAAATCAAATGCTGCTTTTTTATTTCTTATGTTGATTTTATTTTGCATAAAAATTTTCTTTTTACAAACTACAAAGGTATTGAATTATTATTTAGTACAAAAAACAGGTGTAAGCGTTTAATATACTGAAAAATAAATGATGACACTCATAATAACCGAGCTGATTATCATGAGCAAAGCGCCAATAATCAGTAAGGAGATTAATACAAAACCGGTTATTTTGTCTTCCGGTATTCCTAACAAAGGCTTAACACCTTTCCAATAAAGAATGATTGAATACAGCGAAAAAAAATTGATGAATCCCATTTGTGGATGAAAAGAAGATATCCCATAAGCAACCAGTACAGGTAACGAAGAAAAGATCATTAACTTAAATGTACGGTTTAGGTTTTTGTTGGTATCAAATTTGGGTAATAGCTCATTTATAATAAATGCTGAAAGGTAGATGGTAAAAAAAGCAACCAGAAGAAACGAAAGCACAGCAAGGGTTCCATTCACAACCGAGTGATCTTCCCAGTTGAGGATTCTTCCTGCGAAAATAATCATTGAACTGAAAAGAACCACGGGGACAATATGCTGGATAACCAACGCTTTGTTGGCAGCCTTTTCATGAGCTGTCTTTTCCCACTCCTGTGCAGGTGATATGATAAAAAAACGAATACGGTTCAATATTCTTTTTAAATCCATAGCTAAAATTTGTGGGTACAAAATTAAACGAATCGTGTAATTTAAAACTATATCAACCTGAAATTTTAAAAAATATTATCAACAATCCTTATCTTTACATGGATTATGACAAAATGGAATCATTTATGGCTGAGGATTACAATTTATTAACCATATTAGGCCCAACCGCCGGAGGAAAGACTTCCGTTGCTACACGTATGGCTTATATTTTAAAGGGTGAAGTGATAAGCGCTGATTCGCGGCAGGTTTACCGTGGAATGGATTTAGGTACCGGCAAAGATTTGGATGATTATGTGGTTGAAAACCAGGAAATACCCTACCATTTGATTGATATTGTGGATGCCGGAGCTAAATATAATGTCTATGCCTATCAAAAAGATTTTATCAACGTTTTCGAAGATCTTCAAAAACGTAATAAATTCCCGGTCTTATGCGGTGGTTCAGGAATGTATATCGAAGCTGTATTAAAAGGTTATAAATTGATTCATGTTCCGGTGAATGAACCGCTAAGGGACGAATTAGAACAAAAATCAACCGAAGAGCTAATAACCATCTTATCATCGTATAAAAAGCTGCATAATAAAACCGATATCGATACCCGCAAACGGATGATCCGGGCCATTGAAATAGAGAAATATTATACCGAAAATCCACAACCGGATGATGAGTTTCCGGAGATTAAACCTTTACTGGTGGGTGTGAAATTCGACCGCCAATCGCAGCGAAGAAGAATTACACAGCGCTTAAAACAGCGATTGGACGAAGGCATGGTTGATGAAGTACAACGATTAATTGATCAGGGAGTTACGGTGGAAGATTTGTTGTATTACGGACTGGAATACAAATTTATTACACAGCATATCACCGGTGAACTGAGCTATGAAGAAATGTTTAAAAAGCTCGAAACGGCCATTCATCAGTTTGCTAAACGGCAAATGACCTGGTTTCGGCGCATGGAACGTAACGGATTTAAAATACACTGGCTCGACGGCTATGCCCCTATGCACGAAAAAACCAACCGTATTTTGGAGCTTCTGGGGAAATTTTAACTTCGTAAAGGATGGTTCTATGTGAAGCAAGAGACCCGACTTTACATTTATCCAATCATTTTATTGAGCAAATGTACTTTTAAAGTTTAAAATTAAAAGGGAATTTATATTCAAAGCTTATAGGCTTACCATCTTTGTATCCGGGGACCCAGGTTTTTAATTTTTTCAATACCCGAATGGCTTCAGCATCTAAATCCGGGTTAACACTTTTTACGACCTCTATCTCTTTAATGGTACCATCTTTTTCAATTAAAAATTTCAAAATAACGAGACCCTGCACCCCTTTTTTTAAAGCATTTTGGGGATAAATTAAATGTTTTGAAATGTGTTTAATAATTCCTTTCATACCATCAGGATACATTGGATATTGGTCAGGAATAATTGTATCGGTTGATTGAGACTTTTGTCCAATTACTTCCTGGTAATTTCTGTTACGAATTTGCTTTGCCGTTAATTTACGCTGGCTAAACACTGAATTAGTAGTCATTATAAGTAATCCTAAAGCGAACAGGATATTTTTCATAGGGCAGAAAATATTGATAAAAATGTACAATTTATATTAATTTTATTTTGACAAATATATTACGTAAAGTTCATATTAAATGCATCTTCTTAACTTTTTAAGTCAAGATTAGGGCAATGACTTTTGTTTGATAGGTTAAAATTAGTAAAATTTTTAGGTTATTCATCCCAAAAACCAATTTTGCTGTATCAGTTTATGGATTAAGAAATAAGAAATCCCAAGATTTATTACCGAAAAAAGATAATTATAAAAAACTCTTACCTTCTGAAATTTCCTTCGGAAAAGGATTCCCATATTAGGAATAAATATACATAGCAGAAGAATTATAAAAGCCAGGTTGCTTAGCTGGTACTCAATATCACTGGGTCCAAAAAACATAAAGAGATAAACACATACCAGTAAAACAGCAAGGTAAATAAGAAAGCTGATTTTAAGGCTTAGCGTAGATATTTTTCGTTTGTAATTAATCAGGAAGGGCTTTACCACAACGAAGGCGAGGAGGTAAATTGTCAAAAAAACAATCATCATTAAAAAATGGAAAAATTTTAGAATTACTCCATCCATAACTATAAAATTAGAATGACTAAAAATAAACAAATCTTTAGTCAAAAACAAAGAGCCGGATTTTTCCGGCTCTTAGCAAAGTTATCGCTTAAAATTTATGCTTCATCTTTTAACCATTTATCCAGCCAGCTAAAAAATTCACGTTGCCACAAAATACCGTTTTGTGGGCGTAGCACCCAGTGGTTTTCGTTGGGGTAATACAAGAATTTGCTGGGGATATCTCTGAGTTGAGCAGCGTTAAATGCGCTCATTCCCTGGGTGAAAACGACCCGGTAATCTTTTTGACCATGAACCACCATAATAGGGGTGTCCCATTTATCAACAAACTTATGCGGCGAGTTATCATACGTTTCTTTGGTTGATTTATCCCAGTATGGTCCGCCATAATCCCAGTTGACAAAGAACATCTCTTCGGTTTGGAGATACATGGACTCAAAATTGAATATCCCATCGTGTGCAATAAAAGCATCGAAACGGCCGTCGTGATTTCCGGCAATCCAGAATACAGAATAGCCTCCATAGCTTGCACCAACAGCCCCCAGGTTATTTTCGTCAACAAAAGGTTCTTTGGCCAATGCATCAATAGCGCTGAAATAATCTTTCATGTTTTGTCCGCCATAATCGCCCGAAATCTGTTCGTTCCATTCCTGCCCAAATGAAGGTACACCTCTGCGGTTTGGTGCAACAATGATATAATCGTTAGCTGCCATCATCTGGAAATTCCATCGGTACGAGAAAAACTGGCTTACCGAGCTTTGTGGCCCTCCCTGGCAATATAATAAGGTTGGATATTTCTTCTCCGGATTAAAATCTGGAGGATAAATAACCCATACCAACATATCTTTGTTGTCGGTGGTTTTTATCCATCGTTCTTCCACATTCCCAAACTCAAGCTGGTTCAGTAAATTCTCATTGATAAATGAAAGTTGTTTTTCTTCACCGGTTTCGGGATGGATGGAGTAAATCTCCGTGGGCATAGACATGCTCTGTTTGGCTCCGATAAGCATTTCGTCTCCCGGAATTACCGATAGATAGTTGTGTGTTCCTTCTGTAATTTGCTTTATTTCACCATTTTCTATATTCAGGTTGTAAATCTGGAATCGTGCATGATAATCGCTGGTAAAGTAAATCGATTGGCTGTCATCAGTCCAGGCCAGGCTATGAACATCCTGATCAAAATTGGCGGTTAAATCTTTACGCTCTCCACTTTCAAAATCCAGGATAAACAAACGGTTTTGGTCTGCTTCATAACCGTCTCTCTCCATGCTTTCCCAGGCAATCATCTTTCCATTGGGTGAGTAAACAGGATTTTTGTCATAGCCCATTAATCCACCGGTTAAATTAATGGTTTCTTTGGTATCTATGTTATACACATAGATTTCAGAGTTTGTAGAAAGCGCATATTCTTTCCCGGTCATCTTTTTACAGGTATAAGCCACTTTTTTGCTGTCCGGGCTCCAGTTTATTTGTTCCATTCCGCCAAACGGTTCCAGGGGTGAATCATAACGTTCTCCTTCCATAATATCTGTTGCGTTTTTGATGGATGTCCCGTCATAATCCGCAACAAAAATATGGCTGTAGGTATAATCGTGCCATTTATCCCAGTGGCGGTACATCAGGTCGGTTTCAATCCTTGCATCAGCTTTTGGAAGGTCGGGATGTAATTCGTTAACGGTTTGGTCGAGTTTTACATCTTTGGTAAAAAGAATTTTTTGTTGATCGGGCGAATATTTATAGCCGGTTATTCCACCTTCTACCGATGAAATTTGTTTACGATTTGACCCGTCGGGGTTCATTTCCCAAAGCTGTAAGTTGCCACTCTCCGTACTTAAATAACCTATTTTTTTACCATCGGGGCGCCATTGATGCGAATATTCGCCCGCTTTAGTATTGGTTATGTTTGTGGCTTCGCCACCTTTTACAGGCATGGTAAATATTTCGCTGTTGCCGCTATTTTTGTCAACATCGTAAAAGGAAACGCCAAAGGCAATGGTTTTTTGATCGGGGGATAACTGAACACTACCCACTCGTCCAAACGACCATAATACCTCAGGTGTCATTATTTCTGACGAGAGTTGAATGGTATCAGCCGGATTGCCGATTTTTGTTTTTTCGGTTTTTTCACCGGTGCAGGAGAAAAGTAAGGATAAAATGATTAGTCCTGCTGTTAATTTAAATTTGCACATGATCTTTAGGGTTTTATGAGTTATTTTTCAATATTGTTTGCAATAGATTCTCTAATCTTATTTTCCAGTTCTTCAGCTAGTTCAGGATTATCTTTAAGCAGCTGTTTAACGGCTTCACGTCCCTGTCCCAGTTTTGTTTCACCATAACTAAACCATGAGCCGCTTTTTTTAACAATATTATGATCAACACTAAGGTCAACGATCTCACCTACTTTTGAAATTCCTTCGCCATAAACAATATCAAACTCGGCTTTTTTAAATGGTGGTGCCAGTTTATTTTTTACAATTTTTACCCGTGTTCTGTTTCCCGAAACATCTTCACCCTCTTTTATCTGGCCTATTTTTCGGATATCTATACGCACGGTGGAGTAAAATTTAAGAGCATTACCGCCGGTTGTAGTTTCGGGGTTTCCAAACATAACGCCAATCTTTTCGCGCAGCTGGTTAATAAATATACAACAGGTATTGGTTCGGTTGATGTTGGCTGTTAGTTTTCGTAACGCCTGCGACATAAGCCGTGCCTGCAGCCCCATTCTTGAATCTCCCATCTCGCCTTCAATCTCTGCTTTAGGCGTAAGCGCAGCTACCGAGTCAATAACAATAACATCAATGGCTCCTGATCGAATCAGGTGATCGGCAATTTCAAGCGCCTGTTCACCATTGTCTGGTTGTGAGATTAAAAGATTTTCCACATCAACCCCTAATTTTTCGGCATAAAACCGGTCAAAAGCATGCTCGGCATCAATAATAGCTGCAATACCTCCCTTTTTTTGTGCCTCGGCAACAGCATGAATAGCCAGTGTTGTTTTACCCGACGATTCAGGGCCATAAATTTCAATCACCCTTCCGCGAGGGAAGCCCCCTACACCCAGAGCTATATCAAGCGATATCGACCCTGATGAGATGGAGGGCACATCCGCAATGGCTTTATCCCCCATTTTCATGATGGTGCCTTTGCCATAATCTTTATCAATTTTGTCTAAAGTTAGTTGTAAGGCTTTTAGTTTTTCCTTATTAATATCCATTTCTTTTTTTTCTTTTGCCATAATATATTTCTTTCTTAATTAAATGTTTAACGATGTAAATATTTGGTTGGTATGGTCTTTGGTTTTAACCTTATCAATAATCTTTTCAATGGTTTGATCTTCTGCGATGATATATGTTTTTCGCAGAACTCCTTCATAGGTTTTGCCATACATTTTCTTTTCACCCCAGGCATTATACAAATTTAATATTTTTTTGCCGGGATCGGTTATGAGTCGAAACGGTAAGTCATATTTGTCGATAAATCTTTGATGGGAGATCTCATTATCAGGGCTGATACCAATAACATCCATTCCTTTATTTAAAAAGTCGCTGTAGTTGTCACGTAAATTACATGCTTCGGCGGTACACCCGGGTGTATTATCTTTGGGATAAAAATAAAGAACAACTTTTTTTCCTTGATACTGATCTAAAGATATCTCTTCGCCATTCTGATCAAGACCTTTAAACACAGGAGCTTTATCTCCTTCTTTCAATGTTGCCATAACCATTTTATTTATGATTTGTAAAATTATAAAATAACCATAATATCAACACCATGTTTAAAGGGAATGTTTATAAATCTTAAAACATGATTTTGATTTGAGAACTCAATTTACTGAATTTTAACCTGATTATTCATAAAATTAAAGAAATAATTCTTTAATGAAGTAATCATAATGCAAATAAATGCATTATTACACCTATGATTTCTTGGTTAATCGTTGGCCCGGACTATTCATAAATATCTAAAAAAGTGATATTTAAAAATTCGTCAGATGTAAAAAATATAAAAGTAATTGAAGAATTTCTTTTACCACAATAACAGGAATGTTAAATTTGTATTTGTATATTCAATGGGTGGGAGAAATAATGATTAAGATTAAACAATATAGCGGTCTGTTATTTTTACTTTTGCTTGCATTTCCTGTATTTGCACAACAGCAGAATGAGGAAGACGGGCTGGATGATCTGAAAACTGCATATATCAATTTTGAGCAGGGTAATTATTCTGAAGCATACAGCTATTTTAACCAAATGCTTACGATGTATCCCAAAGATCCTACCTATAACTATTATACCGGAATTTGTTTATTGCATTTAGAAAATAAAGCCGGGAATGCGCTTTCTCGCTTGCGTTATGCCTCTGCCAAAGAAGTCCCCGATGATGTCTATTTTTATCTGGGATGGGCATATCATCGAAATTACCAGTTTGATGAAGCATTAAAAAATTATGAATGGTTTGAGAAAGTAGCCGGCAAAAAAAAGATTAACGATTATGCGTTGGAGAACTACAAAACCATGGCACGTAATGGCTCTTACCTGGTAAAATACGGCAAAAAATATTCAGTTTACAGCAGAGAAAAAATTCCGGGTGATGAATTTTACAAACAATATCAATTTAATGATTTAGAAGGAAAGTTTGTTGAAAGGGATGATTTCTTTGGTTGGGAAAAAGATTCATTAGATGAGGAAACAGTACTTTTTGTCCCTAATGAATCAGCGCAAAATGAGGTATTGTATTTTGCCGCAAAACATAAAACCAGGGATGATTATGATATTTACCGGATAACCAAATTGTCGGATACTGCATGGAGTCAACCCGAGAATCTGGGAGATGTTATCAATACCCCTTTTGATGAAAATTATCCGTTTATACATTCCGATGGAGCCACGTTGTTTTTTGCTTCGAAGGGACATTACAGCATGGGCGGTTATGATGTTTATAAAAGTTCGTGGGACTGGGATCGCCAAACATGGAGCGAACCCGAAAATATCGGATTTCCGGTTAATTCACCCTTCGATGATATCTTATATGTTCCCTCGGCCAATAACAAGCTGGCCCTGGTGAGTTCAAACAGAGATTGTGGTTTTAATGAGTATGCCGTTTATAAATTCGACCCTGAATATCATTCGCCCTATATCGAATTAAAAAGCCATGACCAAATTAAACAATTAGCCCTAATGGAAGTGAATGCCACGTTGGATTCCAGAAAAAATAAAAAATCTAAAGTTGAATCAGCCAGAAAATCAGCGCCTTTTATTCAACCCTCGCTTGAAAAAGATTTTTTGAATAAACAGGAATACGACAGTTTAATGAATTTAGCCCTTAACTATCAGCTTAAAGCCGACTCGCTTCGATGGATTGTCGATGATAAACGGAACTTGTTTGATAAGCTTTCCGACGGCCAAAGTCGTGCAAAATTATCCAATGAGATCATTGAATTGGAACAACAGGTTTATTTAATCCAAAAAAATGCCGATAAATGTTATCAAAGCGTGAGAGAGATTGAGCAGCAAAATATAGCTTCGAAAAATATCACCTATGGATTTTTTGGAGAACACAGTAACAAGGAAAGAGTTGTTAAAACGGATAAAAATAAAGGGGTAAAAACGGATCAGGAGGAACCGGATGGATATGCAAAAGATTCCTTACAAAAAATTCAGTTTTATACAAAAACCATGGATGAAAATACAGATAACCCGGATGATTTTGGATTAAGTATTAACATCCCTTCCCGTTACAATGCATCTAATCCTATTCCTGTAAATAAAGAGTTACCCCGTGGGGTAATTTATATGATTCAGTTGGGAGCATTTAGTTCCGATAAACATCCATCGGTCTTTAAAGGCTTAGAGCCATTGTCGTGCATCAAAAAGCCGAATAGTACTATCCGTAAATATTTTACAGGAAAATTCAGAACCATCCGTGAAGCAGAGAAAAATCTTCCTCGGGTAAAATCCACCGGATTTTCCGATGCCTTTATTGTAGCTTTTAACGATGGTAAACTAACTCCTGTTAATCAGGCGGTAAAACTTGAATCTGACGCTCCTGAAAAGAAGAAAAGGGTATCGGACAAAGCAAATGAGAAGGTTCCTGCCAGGGAAAGTGCCGCGGATCTTTCCATAATCTATACCGTAAATTTTACGGTGATGGCAGATGATTCAACAATGCTCGAAAAAATAAAAACACTGGTGCCCGAAACCAGGGAGTTATATATTGAGGAGCAAAATGATAATCAAAAAATAACCATAAAATCATTTCATAATTTTGATGAAGCATTTGCTCTAAAAGAAAGGATTCAAGCTCTTGTAAATAAAGAAGTTGAGGTGTATGCGTTTTTTGCCGAGCATCAAATTCCATTAGAACAGGCAGTAAAAATAACGCAATAACATAAAAAAGTAATATCTTTATGTTGATTTTAAATTGTATCTTAGAATCTTCTTATTTAAGGATAATATGACCAACAGAAAGAAAACAGAAAAACAGAAAAGTTTTGAGATAAATACTAATTCCGAAAGGGATTACTCGTTAATTTTATATAACGATGATGTTCACGATTTTGACTTTGTGATTAATTCGCTTATAGATGTTTGTAATCATGATTCGGCACAAGCCGAACAGTGTACTTACCTTGTGCATTACAAAGGAAAGTGTGATGTTAAAAAAGGGGAATACAGTCATTTAAAAAAAATGCATGATCAACTACAAATCAAAGGTTTAACGGTATCAATAAATTAACATGTCATTAACAGCTATCATATTTTTAATCGTTTTGGGAATTATTTTATTCTTTATAGAGTTTTTAATTGTTCCCGGAGTTACCATTGCCGGAATTGCCGGAGCAATCTTAATTTTTATAGGCATTTACTTTGGATATAAAGAATATGGCACACCAACCGGCCATTATATCCTTCTGGCAACGGCAGGAGTTTCAATTTTCTCTGTTGCATTAATGTTACGCGCAGGTACATGGGAAAAGCTAATGCTTAACTCAAAGATTGAAGGGAAGTCAAGCTCATCGCTCGAAGATGAAATAAATATTGGAGATGTGGGCGAAACGGTTACCCGCTTAAATCCTTATGGAAAAGTATTCTTAAACGAGAAATATTACGAAGCAAAATCATCAAGTTCATATATCGATCCTAAAACAAAAGTTCAGATAAAAAAGATTGAAGGATCGCATATTATTGTAAAACCCTTAAATTAATATATTATGGAATTTTGGCCTATTGTAGCAGTAATTATTGGAATCATTGTATTACTTTATTTGTTTTTATATTTAATACCCATCGGATTATGGTTCCAGGCACTGGTTTCCGGTGTAAGAATATCCTTACTTCAACTTATTTTTATGCGGTGGCGTAAAGTGACACCATCCGTTATTGTGCGTGCCATGATTGAAGGAACGAAAGCCGGCCTCGAGTTAAACAGAAATGCTTTAGAAGCACATTACCTGGCAGGCGGACGCGTACCTGATGTTGTTCATGCATTGGTGTCGGCAGAAAAAGCAAATATTGATCTTCCTTTTAATATGGCAACAGCCATTGATTTGGCAGGTCGTGATGTATTAGAAGCTGTACAGATGTCGGTAAATCCTAAGGTAATTGATACTCCTCCGGTAACTGCCGTAGCAAAAGACGGTATTCAGCTAATCTGTAAAGCCAGAGTTACCGTTCGTGCCAATATTAAACAATTGGTTGGTGGTGCAGGTGAAGATACTGTTTTAGCCCGTGTAGGAGAAGGATGTGTGTCTTCCATAGGATCGGCCTCATCACATAAAGCCGTTTTAGAAAATCCTGATTCTATTTCAAGAGTAGTATTGGAGAAAGGACTTGACTCAGGTACAGCCTTCGAGATTCTTTCCATTGATATTGCAGATATTGATATTGGCAAAAATATTGGTGCGGTATTACAAATGGATCAGGCCAATGCCGATAAAAATATTGCTCAGGCGAAAGCCGAGGAACGACGTGCAATGGCTGTTGCATTAGAGCAGGAGATGAAAGCTAAAGCACAGGAAGCCCGAGCTAAAGTAATTGAAGCTGAAGTTGAGGTTCCGTTAGCCATGGCAGAAGCTTTCAGACAAGGAAACATGGGCGTGATGGATTATTATAAATTTAAAAACATCGACGCGGATACCAAAATGAGAGATTCGATATCAAAACCAAAAAATAAAAAGAAAGACGATTAATTGTTGAGTAAAAGATTGCCTTTTGAGGCAATCTTTTTTCATGATTTTTTTGGTAATATTGATCAATTTTATACTTTTGTGCAACTTATTGGAGAGGTGGGAGAGTGGCTTAATCCACCAGTTTGCTAAACTGGCGTACCCGATTAGGGTACCGGGGGTTCGAATCCCCCTCTCTCCGCAAAAGAATAATGATCCCGCTGTAAGCGGGATTTTTATTTTACCGTCTTTCCTGCCAAATTTATTTGAGCAGAATAAAAGACGGTAAAATAAAAAAACAGGAGCGAAGCGAATGAACATTATTCTTTTAAGCTATCCCTCCGGGGATCAACGAAGTTAATCCCTGTTTTTCATGATTCATTTTTCTAATGGGGATGAGAACGAAGGGCTGTCGGGGTTCGAACGGCGAAGCCCTCATGAGTAATCGCCGAAGGCGATACGAATAATCCCCTCCCGTAAATCTATCAATTCTGATAGATTTACGAGGATGCACGAATTTGTAAAACAAATTCGGCACTCTCTCCGCAAAAGAATAATGATCCCGCTGTAAGCGGGATTTTTATTTTACCGTCTTTCCTGCCAAATTTATTTGAGCAGAATAAAAGACGGTAAAATAAAAAAACAGGAGCGAAGCGAATGAACATTATTCTTTTAAGCTATCCCTCCGGGGATCAACGAAGTTAATCCCTGTTTTTCATGATTCATTTTTCTAATGGGGATGAGAACGAAGGGCTGCCGGGGTTCGAACGGCGAAGCCCTCATGAGTAATCGCCGAAGGCGATACGAATAATCCCCTCCCGTAAATCTATCAGTGCTGATAGATTTACGAGGATGCACGAATTTGTAAAACAAATTCGGCACTCTGAAGCGTCCTGAAATTAGTTGTCTCTTTTTGTACCCCCTCTTTTGTTTTGCTTATGATACTATTTGATACCTTTTTTATTATTTAAAGGCACAATATTTTTTTAATTATAAATATTAATCCCTAAATTTAATCAACCTTTTTCTGCTGCTTATGACAACAAATAATCCTAACAGAGCCATTGATCCCAAAAATGCAATCATTAAAATTTTTGTGGTGATAACTTATGTAGGTATGGTGATTGTAAATTATTTGGCTAATAGTCTGCCCATCAATGACCGTACTACCGGGGAAATCTCTAACGCTTATCCTAATTTATTTTCACCGGCTGGCATCACTTTTTCTATTTGGGGCCTGATTTATCTTTTGCTTGCCGGATATGTGGTGTATCAATTCACAAAGAGTGGTCAGAACCAAAAAAAGCTTCTCCAAAAGGTAAATATTTATTTTATAGCTACTTCAGTTGCCAATATATGTTGGGTATTTGCCTGGCACTATGATTTTATCGGTCTTTCGTTACTTATTATGGCAGCCCTGCTTTTTTTCCTTATCAGGATTGCTGATATACTTCGTGATGAGCCACTGACATTACAGGACAAACTATTCGTGCATGCACCCTTTAGTGTTTACTTTGGATGGATTACTGTAGCAGCCATTGCCAACGCCACGGTTTTTCTGGTGAGTATCGGCTGGGATGGTTTTGGTATGGCTGACCATGTTTGGACAAGCATTATTGTACTTATCGGTGCGGCCATCGGAATCTTGCGGATGCTTAAAGATAAAAATGTGGTTTATGGCCTGGTGTTGATTTGGGCATATCTGGGGATACTGATTAAGCATGTCTCAGACACCGGTTTTGAAGGGGAATACACGAGTGTTATTGTTACAGTGCTTGTATCTATGGCCTTGTTTGGATTCTTTGGAACGAGAATTTTAGTAAAAATGAAATAAAAACCGCATTATGTTTTACAAACTTTACGCCATTGCATTACCTGTGTTTTTAGCCATTGATATGGTGTGGCTCGGGTTAGTTGCTAAAAATTTTTATAAAAAGCAAATAGGCTTTTTGATGAAAAGTGATGTGAACTGGACGGCAGCGATTATTTTTTACCTGTTGTTTATCACCGGGCTGGTGCTGTTTGTCATTATGCCGGCGATGAAAAAAAGTTCATGGATGCACGCACTTCTGTTTGGTGCGCTCTTCGGGCTTATCACTTATGCAACTTATGACTTGACTAATTTAGCAACCCTGAAAAACTGGCCCATTATGGTTACAGTTGTGGACTTGCTCTGGGGTACGGTACTTGCAGCTTCAGTTTCTATCGTAACATATTTTATCGCAAGTAAAATTGGCCTTTGATTAATTTTTAGAGCGCTCAACTTCTGTACTTTTTTTAATCTGTACGATTAATTAATAGTGGAAATAACAGTGTTTATAATTCTGGTACACTATTTATGATTTCTTCGGCACTGGATTCATTCCTAAAAATAACGAATGAATCAGGTTGGGTTGTTTTCACCCGTATATTCTTTTGTTAACTTAGAATTATTATAAATAATATGAAGTAAAATTTCATCTGAACAAAATAGCGCATTATGAGTAGTATATAAAAGATAATATGAAATGAAGGAGAAAAAGGTGAGATAAAATGGTTGGGAGAGATTTATCCGTGTTGAAATTTGGTATAGAACGATAGGTTTTATAGTTTTGCCCCCTCAAACGAGAATATGGGGCGAGTTTATTTCTATACCAAAAGATTTTTTCGTTCATGAGGAAATCTTTCCAATCTATCCCAAGTCATTATTCTCATTAGCTGCAAAATGCAGTGGTCTTATTTTTTAATCATTTAAAAATATAATCTTATGAAAAAGAGTTACTTATTATTCATTTTTTTATTTTTTCTATCACTTACTCAAGTAAAAGCACAGGAAGAAAAAGAAGATGGTTTTACAGTTGGCGGAGCGATACGCTATAATTTAATTAGTGAATTTTACGAAAGTGAACCCACTACATTAAATACATATGCCACCTGGGATACCTGGCGTATTAATGTTGATGGTAGTTATGCAGGTATTGATTTAAGTTTCGAGTACCGCTGGTATCCAACATTTGGTTCGCACTTTATTCACCACGGATGGTTTGGATATGGCTTTAACGATAATATCTACATGAAACTGGGTGTTAGTCAGGTTCCTTTTGGAATAACCAAGTTTGCATCACATTCATGGTGGTTCCAGGGCCCTTATTATGTTGGACTTGAAGATGACTATGATATGGGGATTAAATTTGATTTGAGTTTTATTGATAATCTTGATCTGGCTGTTGCTTATTATCGCCAGGCCGAACCGGAAGGACCGATTTCCGGAGGTGGTGTAACTTTTGGTAATGCCGGAGCCGGACGCTATTCCTATGACTTAACACCAACCGACTCTATTCCTGTACGGGAGTTAAATCAGTTTAATGTAAGAGCCGCTTATCATATCAACGAAGATATCGAAATTGGTGCTTCGGCACAGTTTGGACAAAACTATAACTCAGTGCTGGATGATGTAGAAAATTCTACCGCTTTTGCAGGACATATCGTGGCAAACTATGGGAATTTTAATTTTAAAGGCGAATATGTAAGATATAACTATAATGCCACAGATTTAAATGGAAATGATGTGGAAACTGTACCCATGGGAGCATACGGTGTTAAAAACCCCGTTGCTAAAGAAGCAAGCATGTATGTGGCCGGCCTTGCATATTCTATTGATGTAGACTGGGGTCCCATTTCCAATATTCAGCCCTATATTGACTTTACATTGATAGATAAAGCCAATAAAAACTTCGAAAATACGTATCACCTGATTCCCGGATTTTTAGTTACATCAGGAAAAATTTACACGTATGTAGATTTTGCCTTGGGAAAAAACCAGCCCTGGATAACCGAAAATTTTGGAACAGGCCTTGGACAGGGAAGAACCTATAGCGATGAGGTAAGCCCTGAACTTTATTATTATTCCGATGATCCGCAAAAGATAGGCACTCCGGTACCTGTTGAGGATGTAAAATGGAATTTGCGCTTTAACATTAATATGGGATATTATTTTTAATAGACTGTAAGTTGTTGTAAATTCGTATATTATCTTATTTGGATAAGCAATTAACAAACCATAATCTTTATGAGTGACATACAAGTAAAAAATTTAAATGTCATTTTTGGAAAGCGAAAGAAAGAAGCCCTGAATTTATTAAATAATGGAGTTTCTAAAGCAGATATTTTAAACCAAACAGGCTGCACCGTTGGAGTGTATGATGCAAGTTTTGAGATTAAAGAGGGTGAAATATTTGTGGTTATGGGTCTTTCCGGAAGTGGAAAATCAACACTTCTGCGTTGTTTTAACCGGTTAATTGAACCCACCTCCGGTTCAATTTCTATCGATGGAAAAGATGTTATTAAAGCCTCTGTATCTGAGTTACGGGAAATTCGTCGTAAGAAAATGACCATGGTTTTTCAACATTTTGGGTTATTGCCACATCGTACGGTAAGTTCAAATGTAGCTTTTGGTTTGGAAATCCAGGGGGTTGACGAAGAAACCCGCATAAAAAAAGCCTACGATACCATAGAAACCGTAGGCTTAAAAGGCTATGAAGAGCAAATGACCGGCCAGCTGAGTGGTGGTATGCAGCAGCGGGTAGGACTGGCAAGAGCTCTGGCGACCGACCCCGAAGTATTATTAATGGACGAAGCGTTTAGTGCGCTTGACCCATTAATTAGAAATAATATGCAGGATGAATTGCTGTTATTACAGGAGAAAGTACAAAAAACCATTTTGTTTATCACCCACGATTTGGATGAAGCCTTAAAACTTGGCGATCGTATAGCGATTATGAAAGACGGAAGGATTGTACAGATTGGTACTCCCGAAGAAATTCTTACTAACCCTGCTGATGACTATGTAAAAGCATTTGTTGAGAATGTTGATCGTGGCGGTATAATTACGGCACGCTCCATTATGTTTGAAAAACCGGCTAGTATCCGTATCGACCATGACGGACCAAAGGTAGCCCTGCGAAGAATGAGGCAGGTAGGCGTTACATCTCTGCCGGTCGTTGATAAAAGCAATAAATTTCTGGGATTTGTTAAAGATGTAGAGATGGCCTATATGGAAGAAAACGGGCTACAGAAAATAAGTGAGTATATGCATTCTAAAAAAGAGATTAGAGCCGTTAGCCCGGAAACTCCGGTTGCAGAAGTTCTTCCTCTTTTTTTGGATAATATTTACAATATTGCTGTAATAGATGATGAAAATAAACTTATAGGAGTCGTTGTTCATTCATCGGTTATTAGTGAGATGATTGGAAAGGAGCGGAAGGAAGTGGTTAAACTTAAAGAAGAAGGAGGAATTGACCTATGAGATTAAATATTGGTAAATATGTAGAAAAAGGGGTTGAATGGCTGTCCGATAATGCCAGTGGCTTTTTCGATGCCATTACCATAGGTATTGATGCTGTTGTTACAGCCATGCAAGTCGTACTCCTTTCTTCGCCCTTTTGGCTTACAATTATTATATTGACATTACTATCATACTACCTGCCTGCCCGTGGTAAGCTTTTCACAAAATCAGGCTGGAAAGCCGGCGGAGGGATGGGGATATTTACACTGCTGGGGTTACTGTTACTATACTTTATGGGCTACTGGGAGGATACGATGCTGACGATTGCTCTTATTCTTGCCTCGGCATTAATTGCTTTAGCCATTGGTATCCCGGTAGGAATCTATGCCGCACGAAACGACCGTGCAGAAAAAATCATACGTCCTATTCTGGACTTTATGCAAACCATGCCGGCCTTTGTGTACCTTATTCCGGCCATTATATTATTTAGCGTAGGAAATGTTCCCGGAGTGGTGGCAACCATTGTTTTTGCACTGCCGCCGGCCGTTCGTCTTACCAATCTTGGTATACGAAATGTACCGGCAGATGTGGTTGAAGCATCCCGTGCTTTTGGTTCAACCGAAAAGCAATTGTTGTTTAAGGTTCAACTGCCCCTGGCTATGCCTACCATTCTGGCCGGAGTGAACCAGGTCATTATGCTTTCTCTTTCCATGGTGGTTATTGCTTCCATGGTAGGAGCTGCAGGTCTGGGACAGGCGGTGTACAAAGGTATTCTGAAAGCCGATATCGGACTTGGGTTCGAAGCCGGACTTGGAATTGTTGTTTTGGCCATTATCCTCGACCGGATAACCCAAAATCTTGGCTTTGGAAAACCATCTACAAAATCAGAATAAATTTAAAAATTAATTAAAAAACGGAGATATTATGAATAAACGAAAATCATTGATGAAATCAATTTTTAGTGTATTTACTGCTATAGCACTATTAGCGGCTGTTTCATGCCAGCAAGGCAGTGAAAAGAAAGAAGTATCTATTCTTTATCCCAACTGGGCCGAGGGTATAGCATTTACCCACTTAGCTCAGGCTGCCCTTTTAGATAAAGGGTATGATGTTGAAGTAACTCCTTTAGAGCCGGGACCTATTTATGCATCCATTGCCAAAGGTGATGCAGATATTATGATGGACGCCTGGTTACCTCATACCCATGCCGATTATTGGGAAAAATTTGG